>JARHYV010000219.1 GCA_029258495.1 Faecousia sp.
CTGGCATACCTGTTCCCATGTGATGGCACAGGCTGTCAAGCGCCTGTGGCCTGAGGTTCAGCTGGCCATCGGCCCTGCCATTGACGAAGGCTGGTACTATGATTTCGACGCTCCCTTCGCCTTCACCCCTGAGCATCTGGCTCAGATCGAGGGTGAGATGAAGAAGATCTGCAAGGAGCGTATCCATCTGGAGCGCAGCGAGAAACCCCGTGCCGAGGCAATCGCCTATATGCAGGAAAAGAACGAGCCCTACAAGGTCGAGCTGATCGAGGATCTGCCGGAAGATGCCGTCATTTCCTTCTACACGCAGGGCGAGTTTACCGATCTGTGCGCCGGCCCTCATCTGGACTCCACCGGACGCATCAAAGGCAATGCCATCAAGCTGACCCAGAGCTGCGGTGCATACTGGAGAGGTGACTCCAACCGCAAGATGCTGCAAAGAATTTACGGCATCTCCTTCCCCAAGAAGGACGAGCTGGACGAATATCTGCGTCAGCAGGAAGAGGCTCGCAAGCGTGACCACAATAAACTGGGCCGTGAACTGGACTACTTCACCACGGTCGAGTCCATCGGTCAGGGTCTGCCCATCATGCTCCCCAACGGCGCACGCGCCATCCAGCTGCTTCAGCGTTGGATCGAGGATGAGGAGCAGAAACGCGGCTATATCCTCACCAAGACGCCTCTGATGGCTAAGAGCGACCTGTACAAGATCTCCGGTCACTGGGATCACTACCGGGACGGAATGTTCGTTCTGGGGGATGCCGAGGATGAGAGCAAGGAATGTTTCGCACTTCGTCCCATGACCTGTCCTTTCCAGTATCAGGTCTATCTGAACAAGGCACGCTCCTACCGTGACCTGCCCATGCGTCTGGGCGAAACCTCTACCCTGTTCCGTAATGAGGACTCCGGCGAGATGCACGGTCTGATCCGCGTCCGCCAGTTCACCATTTCCGAAGGTCACATTGTCCTGCGCCCCGATCAGTTAGGAAGAGTTCAAGAACTGTCTGGATCTGGCAAACTACTGCATGGACACTCTGGGTCTGAAGGAGGACTGTTCCTTCCGGTTCAGCCAGTGGGATCCTGCCAAGGCCGGTGTCAAGTACGAAGGCACTGCCGAGCAGTGGGATCTGGCTCAGGAAACCATGAAGACCATTCTGGACGATCTGGGGGTCAAGTATGAGATCGGCATCGACGAGGCCGCATTCTACGGCCCCAAGCTGGATATTCAGATCAAGAATGTCTTCGGCAAGGAGGACACCCTCATCACCATCCAGATCGACATGCTGCTGGCTGAGAAGTTCGGCATGGAGTATACCGACTCCGACGGTCAGAAGAAGACCCCCTATATCATCCACCGCACCTCCATGGGCTGCTACGAGCGCACACTGGCTCTACTGATCGAGAAGTATGCCGGTGCCCTGCCTCTGTGGCTGATGGGTACGCAGGTCAAGGTCATGCCCATCACCGATCGTGCTCACGATTATGCCAAGGGACTGGTTCAGAAACTGCAGGATGCAGGCATCCGCGCAGAAGGCGACTATCGTTCCGAGAAACTGGGCTACAAGATCCGCGAGGCTCAGATGCAGAAGACCCCCTACATGCTGGTGGTCGGCGACCGGGATATGGAAAACGGCACGGTTTCCGTCCGTACCCGCAAGGGCGATGATCTGGGCGCGATGACTCCCGATGAATTCCTCGCAAAGTGCCTGATGGAGATCGCCACCAAGAGCAAGGATCTGTAAGTTACTCTTGAACGAGTGATTGCTCCGCTGAATATCATTCTACGCAATCGGGCGGCTGTGCCAATGCACAGCCGCCCTTTTTTCCGTTTCACGGTCTATCCCTTCGATCCCCCTGCCAAGCCGTGCTTGACACTCCGGAGCCCGCAGGATAAAATAAACACATCAAACGGAAAGGATGATTTTTATGCTGATGGATCTGTTCGCCCCCGGGAACCTCCCAACCACCCTCCTGTGTATCGCCGCTCTGGTTGCAGCTGGTGTCGGTCAGTATCTGCTGTGCCTGCATGCCGGACACAAATGGCTGCGGCAGCTGCCGATTTGGGTCTGCAGCGGCGCTTGTTCTTTATTTCTGATACTGTTCCTTTTCTCCCTTTCCCGGAATGCATGGCATGCACTCAGCTGGCTGCTGTATGCCCTTCTGGCTGTGCTGTTCCTGATTGTCTGCGGCATCGGGCGCATGGCGGCGCATTTCAAGGGTTCCGGCAAGCACTGAACGCACCTTTTCATTCTCGATGACCTATTTTATATGCAAAAAGCAGAACACCGTCCAAAAATCCCAAAAGGATTTGTCGTGGGTGTTCTGCTTTTACTATACATGCCTTAGGCACCGCATCATGCCTCCAGAGGCTTGATCTCCAAATGATAATCCACCTTGCCCACAGAGGACTGCTCGATCTCAATGCCATAGGCGATATCCACCGTGCCGCCCTGCTCCGTGATGTGGTAGCTGATTTTTTGGGTGAGCACCGAGATCATCAGCGCACCGAACTCCACCTGATACAAAGACTCATGCCGGACACCTTCCTGAAAGATCATTCTAGACTCGAGCCGACCGCTCCGGCGCAGGGTCGCACCACGCTTGCTCAGGCGAAAGGTGGTCGTCACCCCTTCCAGACCGGTCAGATCACTCTCTGCGTAGCTGATCTCCCAGACATCATTCTTCCGATCCAGACAGCCTTCGGTCACCAGCTCGATCACATCCGGATCCTGCCCCTCATACAGCTGTGCACTTCGGATGCTCAGCATTACCGGTATCTGGCTCATTTTGCAGCCTCCACAGCCAATTCCAACAGGTTGTCGATCAGCTGATCATAAGGAATGCCGCTGGCTGCAAACAGCTTGGGGTACATGGAAATGGAGGTAAACCCGGGAAGGGTGTTGATCTCATTGAATACCACCTTGTCACCCTCGTAGGTCACGAAGAAGTCCACGCGGCTGAGCCCTTGACAGCCCAGAGCCGTGTATGCCTTGACCGCCAATTCCCGAACCTGCTCGGCTACCATGTCGTCGATCCGAGCCGGGACATAGGCCGTGGAAGTATCAGTGATATATTTCGCCTCATAATCATAAAATTCAGCACCGGAGTCGATCTCGCCGCACACAGAGGCAACCGGGCTGTCATTGCCCATGACCGCGACCTCGATCTCTCTGCCGTCGATAAATTCCTCCACCAGGATCTTGCTGTCATAGACTGCCGCTGCAATCAGAGCCGATTGCAGATCCTCCCGGTCGCGAGCCTTGGAAACGCCTACGGAAGAGCCGGTACCGGCAGGCTTGACAAACATAGGATAGGAGAATTTTCCTTCCAGAGTGTCAAGGATGCGCTCCATACGCAGCTCCAGATCCCCGGATCGCACCAGATGCCATGCCGCCTGAGGGATATTCGCCTGATCCATAACCAGTTTGGTCAGGGTCTTATCCATAGAAACGGCTGATGCAGCAATGTGCGGCCCCACATAGGCGATGCCTGCCAGCTGCAGCAGCCCCTGAATGGCACCGTCCTCACCGTTTTCTCCATGCAGCACAGGGAACACCACATCGATCCGCTCTCTGACCACGCAGTCACCCTCAAAACTGAGCAGCCCCTGGCCTCTTACCGGAGAGATGGCCGCCTGACGATTCCCCTCGTACTGCTCCCATTCGCCGCTGGGCAGCATGGAATAGTCATCTCCCGTAAACAGGATCCATGTCCCTTTTTTGGTTATGCCTACCGGGAAAACATTATATTTTTCCTTATCAATATGATTCAATACGGATTCAGCGCTGCGAAGAGAAACCTCATGCTCCGGACTCATACCGCCGAATAAAATGCATACGCTCAGTTTTTTCATATTTAACCCTCACTTCAGAGTGTTTTATTTGGAATATCAATTTTCATCTAC
>JARHYV010000186.1 GCA_029258495.1 Faecousia sp.
CACACCCTTGCTGATCAGCTGATCAGTCATTTGCGGCTTGGCGCGATAATTCACGCTTCTGCCGGAAGACACCTGCGAGATGATATACGGCTCCGCAGCCTTCCCTCCGCCGGCGATCGCACCCATAAAGGTCATAAATCTGCTGGGATTGACCAGATCCAGATGCTGTCCAATGGCGCTCCACGCAACCTCAACAGGTGCTGCGTTTCTGATATCAAACTTTCCTTCCGCCGTTGTAATGCCGTCAAACACCAGAGGCTCGGTGACATGCAGCTTGTCCACATACTTTTGGAGGACATCACCGCCCAAAAGCTCCGACAGCTGCGCAAAATAGCAGTTGCAGGAAACCGCCAGCGCATCTTCCAGATCAACCGTTCCATGCGCCTTAACACAGGTGACCTCGTCTGCTCCCATCTCATATGTGCCGTAGCAGTTGAATGTAATATCCCGCGCATCCTCCAGTTCTTCCAAAGCGGCAACCGATGTTACCAGCTTATATATGGAGCCAGGGACATAGGTGACCTGGGTGAACCGGTTCAGATACACACCATCATATGCGCCGGAGTCATCCCCTTCGATATCAGGGATATCATCCGGGTCATAGTTCGGTGTACTGACCGCACAGAGGATCTCTCCTGTCTTGTAGTTATACACCGCAACCGTTCCGCGATAATCTCCCATGGCCTCCTGAGCGACCTTCTGGAGTTCTGCCGAAATGGTCATCTGCGCCTTTCCTCCGCGATCAGAGTAGGAATACAGACCATTGAGCATATTGTAGCCCGCCATAGCCTCCGCATAGTAGGCAACAGTCGGCGCGCTGATATACCCATAGCGGTCACCAAGCCAGTGTACTGTGGACTCCCGGATCATGGGATCTTCCGAATAATTCCATCCGTCCACCGCCGAAAGCAGCAGCGCCCCATCTCTGTCCGTGATTATGCCGGTGCCGATGTTGGTGCCGTTATAAACATGGGGATTGCCCTGAAACACAGCCCAATCCGCACCCTCTGCCATAAACTCCACCAAGAAAAAGCCCATGCCGCCAAGGAGTATCAACGCAAGCAGCAAAGCGATGGTGGTACGATGTGCAACTCGATTCATTCCGACACCTCCCTCTGACGATGCATCCGAATTGCAAAGCTGGCATTCTGCCGGGTATCTGCCGCTTTGACAAAGGCAAGCAGCGCCCACGCAGAGACCATACTGGAACCGCCATTGGATACAAACGGGAATGTAACGCCCGTAAAGGGCAGCAAATCGATGGTACCCATCACATTCAGAATTGTCTGGATCAGTAAGATACTTGCTGCCGTGCATGCACCGATGGTATAAAAGCTGCTGCGTCCAACGCTTGCAGAGCGCAAGCAGAACAACGCCAGTACGACCACGCATACAACCATCATCAAGCCGATCAGCAGTCCCCATTCTTCAGAAATGGTAGCAAAAATGATATCCGTGTCACAGGCGAACATTCGTTTCATCCACCCGTTTCCCGGACCAAGTCCCAAAAGTCCGCCGGATGCAATGCACATCAGACTTCTGGTCTGCTGAAAGCCGCTGTCCAGAGGATCTTCCCAGATATGCCGCCATGTGAGGAAACGGCTCAGCGCATGCGGTGCGATCTTCACGGCGATCACGCCGGCGAACCCCAGCGCAGAGCAAGCCAGTGCGATGGTGCCCACAGAACCGGAACGCATATACGCAATGGACAGGAACGCTGTAAAGAAAATAAGTGCCGTTCCAAAGTCATTCATCAGAGCGAGCAAGCCGCACAAGACGATGGAATACGCAATAAACATGATCAGATTGCGCTTCTGCATGATGCGATCCATGGTGGATGCGCCCGCAAAGACAAAACAAACCTTCGCCAATTCAGACGGCTGAATGGACTGTCCGCCGATCAGCAGCCAGTTCTTTGCGCCGTGGATCTCCACACCGAACAGCAGTGTGATTACCAGAAAGCCTACACCGGCGATTGTTGCCAGATAGCGCATCTTCTTCGCACGCTCCAGATCGCGCAGCGTCCATCCGATAAACAGGAATGCCGCCAAGCCGATGAACATGGCGATCAGCTGCTTCATTGCCTCTGCGGGCATGGTGGTTGCGATCACATTCAT
>JARHYV010000335.1 GCA_029258495.1 Faecousia sp.
GACAAGAATACCCTCACCGGTAAGGTCATTGCTATGCCCACTAAGGCGGACATCGACTTCGACATCGCCGAGCACCTGATCGTCGAGTTGTACTCCAAGTAATCGACCCCCTCATTTCGTTCGTATGTATTTCAAGTGGGGTGGTTGTTTCCACCCCACACTACAAGGAGGGTATTGATTCATGGTAGAAATTGAAAAGCCTCGTATTACCTGTATGGATTCTGTTGAGGACGTTGCATACGGCAAGTATGTAGTTGAGCCTCTGGAGCGTGGCTACGGCACCACTCTGGGTAACTCCCTGCGTCGGATCCTGCTGTCCAGCCTGCCCGGCACCGCTGCAACCTCTATCAAGATTGCCGGTGTTCAGCATGAGTTCTCCACCGTTCCCGGTGTTAAGGAAGACGTGACTGAGATCGTCCTGAATGTGAAGCGCATTATTGCGAAGTTGCATTGCCAGGGCATCAAGACCGTCTATATCGATGCGGTCGGCCCCTGCGAAGTCAGAGCCGGCGACATTAAGGCTGATGGTGAAGTTGAGATCCTCAACCCGGATCTTCTGATCTGCACCCTGGGCCCGGATGCGACCTTTAACATGGAGATCACTATGAGCCACGGCCGTGGTTATGTGTCCTCCGATCGGAACAAGAATGCGCAGACTCCTATCGGCGTAATTCCCATCGACTCCATCTACACCCCTGTTTACAAGGTTAACTATACCGTTGAAAACACGCGTGTGGGCAACATGACTGATTTTGACAAGCTGACTCTTGAGGTCTGGACTGATTCCACCATCTCTGCTCGCGATGCTGTGAGCTTGGGTGCGAAGATCATGGCCGATCACCTGAGCCTGTTTACAAATCTGTCTGACACTGTGGGCTCTAGCACCACTGTGGTGGAGAAGACTTCTGACAGACCTGATGCCAAGCTGGCAATGACCATCGATGAGTTGGATCTGTCCGTTCGCAGCTTTAACTGCCTGAAGCGTGCAAACATCAATACTGTTGCCGATCTGATTAACAAGACCGGCGAGGATATGATGAAGGTGCGTAATATGGGCAAGAAGTCTTTGGACGAAGTACAGAAGAAGCTTGAGATGATGGGTCTGTCCCTGGCCAGTGACGATTCTGGCAGCAACAACTAAGTTAACCTTTCAAGTAAGGAGGAAACGTTCATGTTTGGCACTCGTAAGCTGGGCAAAACCAGCACTCAGAGAAGAGCTATGCTGCGTCAGCAGGTTACCGATCTGCTGGAGAACGGCAAGATGGAGACCACTTTCTACCGCGCTAAGGAAATTCAGCCCGTGGTTGAGAAGATGATCACCCTGGGCAAGAAGGGCAACCTGGCTGCTTACCGCAGAGCTCTGGGCTTCATCACCAAGGAAGATGTTGCTCACAAGCTGTTCAAGGAGATCGCTCCCAAGTATGCTGACCGTAACGGCGGCTACACCAGAGTGACCCGCATTGGTGAGCGCCGCGGTGATGCTGCTGAGATGGCAGTCATCGAGCTGGTGTAATCCATAAAGGCTTTTGATAAACAGAACGGTGCAGTTTTACTGCACCGTTTTTTTGCACCCTTTTGCCGGAGAGCTGTGGCGCACACGAGGCGCTGCATCGCCTTCAGAGGGCCTGGAACTTGTGCGGATAGATGGGATATGCCCTAAGCAGTCCTCGGTGCGGTGACAGGCGCATGCTCTGCCGCTATGACTGGCTCAGATGGGATCGAATGGGTGCCGTGCATGGGAATATAGGCGTCGAGGATTGGAGCGAACACACCGTGAACGATAAAAATCAGCCAAGCGGCGGGTCAATTATGAGGCAAAGACCTGATTATTGCGCATCTATGGCGTCATTTTTTAGAATTTGCAATGAATTTCTGCTGTTTTCAGCCCGATACACCCCTTTTTACGGATAATTCTGATGGAATTTATGCACTCCTTTTTATGAAAAAAGACCACAAACAAGGGCGGAATGCCCCTCTCTTTTAGGTATATTCATGATGAAATATGGGTCGATTTGATAAA
>JARHYV010000365.1 GCA_029258495.1 Faecousia sp.
GACACCATGGAAGACGACGACGACGTCCAGAACGTCTGGCATAACTGGGATCAGGACTGATATCGCATCCCATCAAATGAACACAAAACGGAGTGTGCCGAATGCGACACACTCCGTTTTCCTGTATATTGGGCTGATGGCTCCCAGAAAATCAGGGGCAGTAGCCCCGATAATCCTCCAGATACCGCTGCATCAATGCCGCATATTCGGCATACCATTCGGTTTGATTGCTGATATCCGCCTGAGAAATACCCCTTGCAATGGTCATTTCCAGATGTAGCATGCTGCTGTTACAGTAAAAGTAATTGGATCTTTCCTCATAGATGACATAGATCCCGTTCCCATCCTCTCTGCCGTTCACAAACCAGTGGGTAAAATCCTTTTCCGCATAATGCCGGGTCTGATCCGTCACCGGGATCCGAACCGCCTTGAGCTGCATATCCTCCTGACGAAGACCCATCTGTCTGTCGCAGGCATAATAATAGGCATTCCTCTGCTGCATTTGGATGGTATTGGGTGTGAAGGACGCAAGGGGTACATCCGCTCCATGGAGATCCGCCTTCAGTTTCTCAAGGATCTGTGCCATTGGCACAGGACCAACCACCACACTCTCCGGATTTTTTTCAATGTAATCGTAGATCCACTTCATATCACATTCTCCTTCTGTGATCTCAGGCACACAGGTTTCCCAATATTGAATAAGCCGTCTATTCCTCCGGATCCATATACTGCCGGAAGACCGGCTCGAGGATCACGCTCCACACCAGAGTCAGGATCGCCGGAAGGAACATGAACGGCAGCCAGAAACGGATGCACACATACACCCCGCACACCGTGCAGATCCCCAAGAGCATGGTTCTGGGCAGATGGGCAACGGCAAGCTTTACCGCCGTCACATTCAGCTGCCCTGCCGTAAAGGTAAATCGGGACAGCAGCGGCAGCACCCAAGCGGCGATGCCTACCACCACCGTGAGCACCAGCAGCAGGGCTGTGGTCACCACGATGGAACCGCTCGTGATCTGCACCGTGTTTCCGTACCTGCGAACCAATGCATATCCACCTGCGATCACTGCCGACCACAGCACCATGCTGATGGTCGCCGGAAGGAATTCCCGTTTCGCCGTGCGGAAAAATCGGGCGAAGATCCGCTCATCCTTTCCCCGGACGCATCGGGCACAGCAGTCGTACAGCGCCGTGGTAGCTGCGCCCATGGTAATGACAGGAACCGAGCAGATGAACCACATACCGCTGAGGATCAGCACATCCGCAAGATAGGAAAAGGGTTTCCAGATCCAGTTTTCATTGCTGAAGAACCTTGCCATATCATTCCACCAATGTCGGGATCAGCTCCGCCAGCTTTTCCGCCAGATCGGCATGTCCTTTTCTGGTCAGATGCATGCAGTCATGGCGGTTGAATTCCCCGACACCCTCCGCATCCAGAAACGCACAGCCCTGCCGCGCACAGACCTGCGCATACAGCGGTGCCAGCTCTCTGGACTTTTGGGGACAGCCTGCGCCCATAGCATCCCCTTCGGGGATCCGGTACAAGCCTTCTCCGATGTGCGGCGGTGCAATGACCAGAATGTTCGGCTTGTTGTTCCGCCATGCCATGACGCTCTTCGCCTTCATCACAAGGCGCTCCATCCCGATGGCGATGCAGGCGGCATTTGCCCCCAGACGCTCCTTGGTATCGTTGGTGCCCAGCATGATCACCAGAAGATCCACCGGCTCGTGGCTCATCAGACAGGAATAGATGGCATCCAGACCGGACATGCACTCGTGCAGAGGATCGGGAAATACCGTAGTCCGTCCGCTGAGTCCCTCTTCCAGAACCAGATACTCTTCCCCAAGCTTTTTCTGGAGCAGACATGTCCACCGTTCGTTTTCGTTGAAACGGGTCGAGCCGTCTGCACAGTCCCCAGACTCCGCGCAATAGCCGTGGGTATTGGAGTCACCGAAACAGACAATGTGTTTTTTCATAAATTACGCTCCTTTCATCGGCGTTATTTTATGCACATCATACCACAATTTCCGTCAAATGTCACTACCTTGTGGTGAAAATTTCCTTCACTATTCCATATTGAAAATACCTTCCAGTCATGGTAGTATGATTTCATCAGAGCATTTACCGTAAAATCTTTCCGTAATTTTCATGGAGGTGCATTTAGCATGGAGCGAGAAACACTATTGCAGGCACAGAGCTGGATCCGCGCACAGCTGGATACCTGTGTCGATTTTTGGCTGAAAAACGGTATGGATCATCAGCACGGCGGTGTATACACCTGTCTTGACCGAGAGGGCAAGGTCTTCTCCACCGACAAGAGCGTCTGGATGCAGGGTCGGTGCGCATGGATCTTCGCATGGCTGTGCCATACCTATGGCAAGCGCGAGGAATGGATGCAGGCAAGCAAAAGCTGTCTGGATTTCATGGAGCGTTACTGCATCAACCGAGAGGCAGGCGACCGCATGTACTTCACCGTCACAGAGGACGGTCAGCCCCTGCGTCAGCGCCGCTACTACTTCTCCGAGGCCTTCTATGCAATGGCCAACGCCGAATACTACGGTCTGGTGGGTGAGCAGGAATATATCGACCGGGCACGGAAGGCATACGATATCTACTGGGATCTGTGGCACGGTGCTCCCGATCCCACCGGTCTGGGGCCTAAGACCATCCCCACCACCCGTACCGGCCGTGCCTTCGGTCTGCCTATGATCTATCTGAATGTCACGAGCGTGCTCATGCGGGTGGATCCTGAGCACAAGGCACTGTATGACGAGCGCGCCAATGCCTGTGTGGAGGATATCTTCCGCTACCATGTCCATCCGGAGCTGAAATGCGTGCTTGAAAATGTCGGCCCCAACGGTGAGGCCCGTCTGAACTATACCGAGGGTCGTTTTGTGAACCCCGGTCACGACATCGAGGGTGTCTGGTTCCTGCTTGAGCATGCCAAGCGCACCGGAAACGCCGAACTGGTGACCAAGGCCGAGGAGATCTTCAACTGGGCCATCACTGCCGGATGGGACGACGAATACGGCGGACTGCTGTACTTTGTAGACGCTCTGGGCATGCCGCCGGAGTCCTACGAGCACGACATGAAACTGTGGTGGCCTCATAACGAGATCCTGATCTCCTCCATGATGCTCTACCGCGACACCGGCAAGGAGGAATATCTCCGGTGGTTCAACAGGACTCTGGACTATTGCAAGACCTATCTTGCCGACGAAGAATACGGCGAATGGTACGGCTATCTGCGCCGGGACGGCAAGCCCACCATGCCCGCCTGCAAGGGCTCTACCTTCAAGGGCCCATTCCATCTGCCCAGAATGCTGAGCATGGTGGATACCATGCTCACAGAAATCTTAAATCAGTAAGGACGGATCAACCATGCCCATACACGCCCGAAGTGTCTTTGAACAAATCAGCAGCCAGTACTATTCCCTGACCTCATCGGAAAAGAAGGTCGCCGACTTTGCCCTCTCCAATCAGAGCGGCACCCAGTTCATGTCCATTTCCGAACTGGCGGATGCCTGCGATGTGGCCGAGGCCACCATCTCCCGCTTCTGCCGCCGACTGGGCTACAAGGGCTACAACGCATTCAAACTGGCGGTGGCCAATGCCTCCCCCATGCGCAAGCCTTGGGACAATCCCCTTTCCGGGGAAGTGACCGCCGAGGACACACTGGAGGACATCTGCAAAAAGCTCTACTCCGCCGAGGTCGAGGCCATGGCACAGACCATGGAGCTGCTGGATCTGAATGCCATCGAGCAGGCGGCAAAGCTGCTGCATCAGGCAAAGCGTGTGCTGTGCATGGGTCAGGGCGGATCTCTGCTGATCGCCAACGAGGCTGCCCATCTGTTTTCCACGGTGAGCAACAACTTCACCGCCATTGCAGACTCCCACTTGCAGGCCATCGCGGCGACCACCATGGATCCGGAGGATGTGATCTTCTTCTTTTCCTACTCCGGCTCCACCAAGGAGATGATGGAGACCCTGAGGCTTGCCCGGCAGCAGCAGGGCAAGGTGATCCTTGTCACCCGGTTCCCAAAATCCCCCGGCGCAGAGCTTTCGGATATCGTGCTGCAATGCGGCGCCAACGAGAATTCCCTGCAATCCGGCTCCATTGCCGCGCGGATCGCCCAGATGTATCTGCTGGATATCCTCTTTTCAGAGTATTCCCGCAAGGATCTGGAGCAGTGCCTGAATATGCGCAGACGCATCGCCGATGCCCTTGACAACCGGCATGTATAAGCCTTTGCAGGGACACCAGAAAGGAAACCATGGATCGAAACACCTATCTGCATGTGCAGACCCTCTGGGACTACATGCACATGGATATGAAACCGGAGCCTTCCGACCTGATCGTAGGCTTTGGCTGCTATAACGAAGAGATCGCTCTGAGGGCAGCCCAGCTGTATCATCAGGGCTATGCCCCAAAGCTGCTGTTTACAGGCGGTTTGGGGCGCAACACCAAACAAATGTGGACGGAGACCGAGGCTGACCGCTTTGCCCGGATCGCCGTTTCTGCCGGAGTGCCGGAGGAGGCCATCCTGATCGAAAATCAGTCCTCCAACACCGCCGAGAACATCCTGTTTACCAAACGGATGCTTGCCGGTCAGCCCATCCGGCAGATCATCGGCATCCACAAGCCCTTTATGGAGCGGCGGCTCCATGCCGCCATGGGGGTGTACTGGCCGGAGCTCCGATGCATCGTCACATCCCCGCAGCTGTCCATCGAGGAATACATCCGCCTGTCCACCATGCAGGGCTTGGGGGAAAAACGGGTGATCGAGATCCTTGTGGGCGACTTTCAGCGCATCGATGCCTATGCAAAACGGGGCTATCAGATCCCTCAGCAGATCCCGGACGCTGTCTGGGACTCCTTCCACGCCCTTGTATCGCAGGGGTATACCAGCGACCTTGTCGAATAAAATCACAGCCTCCGGACGGCTCCGTGCTCCCTCTCTGGGCACTGCCGTCCGGAGCTTTTTGCATCCGTTCACAAAGTGTTGACAATTTAGACAAAATTGCACCGTCATCTCAGAATGACTGGCTGTTTGATTTTGTGCGTATTGCAACAAATTTCCACGATTGATATTTTATGAAAAAAATTTCGCTTTTTCCCGTTGACATCTATGTTCATATTGGCTAATATAATCATGGTTTAGGAAGTGTGTATTGTCACTTATAAACCAAAACAAACAATCTTTTAGGAGGCTATTATGAAAAAGTTAATTGCAATGGCGCTGGCTTTGATCATGGTGATGAGCTTGGGCGCATGCACCGTAACCACCACTGATTCCACCACCGCATCAACGCAAGGCGGCACTCCCGATGCCACTGCCGGCTCTGAGACCACCGCCAATACTTCCGCTCCTGTTGAAATTTCCCTGTGGACTTATCCCATCGGCAAGTGGGGCGACGAGGCCACCGTCAAGACCCTGCTCGAGGGCTTTAACGCTGCTCACCCCAACATCAAGGTCAATGTGGAATACCTGACCTATCAGGACGGCGATGACAAGGTCAACACCGCCATCGAGGGCAATGCCGCTCCCGATCTGATCATGGAAGGCCCCGAGCGTCTGGTTGCAAACTGGGGTGCCAAGGGCAAGATGGTCGATCTGGCCGATCTGTGGACAAGCGAAACCAAGGCCGATATCGAGGCAAACAACGCTGCCGTTGCAGCCGCCTGTAAGTGGTCTGACGGCGCTTACTACGAGTACCCCCTGTGCATGACCACCCACTGCATGGCCATCAACAAGACCGTCTTTGAAAAGGCCGGTGCCATGCAGTACATCGACGAGAAGACCCACACCTGGACCACCGAAAACTTCCTGAAGGCCGTTCAGGCTGTCTACGATGCCGGAAACCAGAATGTCGGCGCCATCTTCTGCGGCGGCCAGGGCGGTGACCAGGGCACCCGTGCCATCGTCAACAACCTGTACAGCGGTCACTTCACCAACGAAGATTTCACCGGCTACACCATCAACACACCTGAAAACATCAAGGCTCTGGAGGCTCTGAAGGCACAGGACGGCATCACCTTTGATCCCGCTATCGTCGGCGGCGACGAGATCACCCTCTTCCGCAACGGCACACTGCAGATGGCATTCTGCTGGAACATCGGCGAGCAGCTCAAGAGCGAAAATGCCGAGGCCGGTCACACCAACAACGGTGACGAGATCATGTTCATGGCATTCCCCTCTGACGACAATGTGCCCGAGCTGTGCGGCGGCATTTGGGGTTTCGGCATCTTCAACAACGGCGACAACACCAAGATCGAGGCTGCCAAGACCTTCATCAAGTACATGTGCGACGAGAACCCTGCCGCTGCTGTCAAGGCATCCAACTTCTTCCCCGTGAAGGCTTCCGTCAAGGATGTCTACGCAGGCGAGGCTTCCGAAACCGTCATGAACGAGTACAGCCAGCTGTCCGGTTTCCTGGGTGGCTACTATCAGGTCGTTCCCGGCTGGACTACCGCCCGTACCGAGTGGTGGAACATGCTGCAGAAGGTCAACTCCGGCGAGGATATCGCCTCTGCTGTGGCAAACTTTGACACCGCTGCCAACGCAGCCGCTGCCGGCTGATCCGGCACACAACCAAACATGAAGATGTAACAACCAAAGCCCCTGCCCCCTGTTCAGAGCGTGGGCAGGGGCTTTTCTCTGGGTAAGAGGTAAAAGTGAAAGGCGAAATCCTGCTTTCACTTTTCACCTTTGCCTCTCAATCGAAAGGAGGATCTCCTTGGCTAACCAAAAGGTAACCTACAACAAAAAGACCCGTAAGCTGATGATCCACGAAACGGTCACATCTTACCTGTTCCTGCTGCCATTTCTGCTGTTCTTCTTCGGATTTGTCATCTACCCCATGATCATGTGTCTGTTCACCAGCTTTTTCGACTCTACCATGGGGCGTGAGGACATCTTCATCGGCTTTCAGAACTATTCGGAGCTGTTTCACGATCCCGTTTTCTGGAAGGCTCTGTGGAACACCCTGATCATTGTGGTGGTGTCGGTGCCCGTCACCTGTGCGTTTTCCCTGTGGGTCGCATCGGCGATCAGCAAGATGCCTGTGGCTGCCACATCCGTCTTCCGCTGCATTTTCTACCTGCCTGTGGTCACCGGCTCCGTTGCCGTCACCATGGTCTGGAAGTGGATGTTCAATAACTACTACGGCATCTTCAACTACATCGGCACCAGCACCGGTCTGATTGAAAACAACATCAACTGGCTTGGCAACGAGCGCTTTGCTCTGGGGTGCATCATCCTGATCCTGCTGACCACCTCCGTGGGACAGCCCATCGTGCTGTATGTTTCCGCCTTGGACAATGTGGACAAATCCCTTGTAGAGGCAGCCGAGGTAGACGGAGCCACCCAGATGCAGGCATTCTGGAAGATCAAATGGCCCCAGATGATGCCCACCACCCTGTATATTCTGGTCATCACCACCATCAACTCCTTCCAGTGCTTTGCACTGATCCAGCTGCTGACCTCCGGCGGCCCCAATGATTCCACCATGACCATCATGTACTACATCTACTTCAATGCCTTTAAGCATTTCCGATACGGCTACGGCAGCGCAATGGGTGTGGTTCTGGCGATCATCATCGCCGTTCTGTCTGCGATCCAGTTTAAGCTGGGTCAGGAAAAGTAAGGAGGGCGGATCCAATGAAACAACAACGCCTAACCACCAACACCAGAAAAGCCGGTGCTTACCAGATTTTCTCCTTCGTCCTTGTGGCGGTCATCGCGATCCTGTTTGCCTTCCCCCTGTACTGGATCCTGACCGGCGCATTCAAGACCGGACAGGAGATCAATTCCACCACCCCCGTATGGGTGCCCAGTCAATGGGTCAGCGACAACTTTGACCGCCTGATGAGCAAGCGCTCGGCTCCCCTGTTCGAGATCTCTCTGGGCAAGTTCCTCATTACGGGCCCGGTCGTTCCGGCTGCCATCCGTTGGCTCGTCAACACCGTATTCATGTCCGTTTCCTCCATGCTGCTGACCTGTCTGACCGCTGCCATGGCAGGCTATGTGCTGGCAAAGAAACGGTTCTGGGGCCGCGGGCTGATCTTCAGCCTGATCGTGTGCGCCATGGCTCTGCCCAAGCAGGTCATCCTCATCCCTCTGGTTCGGGAAATGAACGCACTAAATCTCTACGACTCCATCTGGGCCGTCATCTTCCCCATTGTGGGCTGGCCCTTCGGCGTGTTCCTGCTGAAACAGTTTGCAGAGGGCATTCCCACCGAGATGGTGGAGGCCTGCCGCATCGACGGCGCCAGTGAATGGCGCACCTTCACCGATGTCATGTTCCCCATGATCAAGCCCGGTGTGGGCGCATGTGCCATCTTCACCTTCATCAATTCCTGGAACGACTATTTCATGCAGCTGATCATGTTGGTTTCCAACAAAAATCTGACCATTTCTTTGGGTATTGCCACCATGCAGTCGGAAAACTCCACGGATTTCGGTCTTCTGATGGCAGGCTCTGCGCTTGCATCCGTTCCCATCATCATCGTGTTCCTCATCTTCCAGAAATACTTCACAAAGGGCATCACCATGGGTGCTGTCAAGGGTTAAAAGGAGCGTATCATTATGAACGAAAGACTCAGTAAATATCAGGGCATCTTCCCCGCCTTCTATGCCTGCTATGCAGAAGACGGCAGCATCAGCCCCCAGCGTGTAGAGGCATTCACCGAGTATCTGGTGGAAAAAGGCGTGAACGGTGTGTATGTGGGCGGCTCCTCCGGCGAGTGCATCTACCACAGCGTCGCCGAGCGCAAGCTGGTACTGGAGCATGTGGTCAAGGCTGCCAAGGGTCGTCTGGTCATCATCGCCCATGTGGCCTGCAACAACACCGCCGACTCCATGGAGCTTGCCGCCCATGCAGAAAGTCTGGGCGTGGATGCCATTGCCGCCATTCCTCCCATCTACTTCCATCTGCCTGCACATGCCGTGGCAAAGTACTGGAACGACATCTCCTCTGCCGCACCCAACACGGACTTCGTCATCTACAACATCCCTCAGCTGGCAGGTGTCGCTCTGGACAGCAGCCTGCTGAAGACCATGCTGAAAAACCCCAGAGTCATCGGTGTGAAGAACTCCTCCATGCCGGTGCAGGACATCGAAACCTGGCGCGCCGAAGGCTGCATCGTCTTCAACGGCCCGGATGAGCAGCTGCTGTCCGGTCTGGTGGCAGGTGCCGTGGGCGGCATCGGCGGCACCTATGCCGCAATGCCCGAGCTGTATATCAAGATCTATCAGCTGTTCCAAGAGGGCAGGATCGCCGAGGCACGGCAGGTTCAGGACGCATGCCTGCAAATCATTTTTGCCCTGTGCGGCTGCAAGGGCAACATGTATGCCGTCATCAAGGCCTGCATCCGCAAAATGGGCGGGCCCGACATCGGCGGTGTCCGCGCTCCTCTGTACGATCTGGTTCCCGAGGATCTGGCACAGGTAGACAAGTGCGTGGAGATGATCCGGGCTGCAAACGAAAAATTTCTGTAATTACAGATGAAACAGGCCTCCATTATCCTTGTGATAATGGAGGCTTTTTTTACAAAATTCTCATTGCAAACGCGGTTGCACCATATTATAATGGACACAGAAATTTGGAAAGCGAGGTCTTACCTATGAACAATAAAACCCGTTGGATCACGCAGACTGCCGTATTGACTGCGCTGCTGATCGTGCTGCAAGCCGCCACTGCCCCTGCCGGTCAGTTGGTCACCGGCTCTGCCGTCAATGCAGTTTTGGCCATTGCCGCCATTCTGGGCGGTCTTTCCTGCGGACTCACCGTAGCGATCCTGTCCCCCTTCTGCGCCTTTCTGCTGGGTATCGGCCCGCAGATCATCGCCATCGTCCCTGCCATCGCCATTGGCAACTGTGTCTATGTGGTGCTGCTTGCCCTGCTGAGCAAGGAGTCCGTCGTCAGCCGGGTGGTCGCTTGGCTGGCCGCCTCCGGCGCAAAGGCCTTGACGCTGTATCTTGTGGTCGTGCAGCTGCTGTGCCGTGTGCTGCCCCTCAAGCCGCCTCAGATCGAGAAATTCACCGCAATGTTCTCGCTGCCTCAGCTGGTGACCGCCCTCATCGGCGGTGCCGTCGCAATGCTGATGGTCCCCCTGCTGAAGAAAGCAATTAAAAAGTAAATCGACCCAAAAAGGAACACCCTTCGGGGTGTTTCTTCATAATTCTAAAGAATTTGTTTTATTTTTATTCATATCAAATTCAAAATTCAATTTTATGATCTAGGTGTAAGGTTGATACGGAAGCCGTAATCCAAATCACACTTTACAAGTTTGTTCATTGAATCTTCCTACCTCTCTCTTTTTATTCGTTTTATGCTTGAAAGGGCGCTCTGATCTCAGGGCGCCTTTTCTCATGTAAAAAATGCCCGGAGGACGCATCCTCCGGGCTTTTCGCTGCAATTACTGCAGACCCTGCTCGTAAGCCTCAACCATCTTCTTAAACGTGTGACCCGTACGACTTCTGAGGTTTTGCAGGTATTTGTCTGTCACCTCACCAGTGAATAGCTTGATCTGCAAATGGAGTGTATCCTCTCCCTCCGGTGTGGCAATGATCTTATCAATATATTTCTCCACGAACTCCTTGTTGATCACACCCTCTGACGCATCCTTCTGGGCCTTTAGGAGACAGTTCCGGATTGTGTCGATCTGCTTTTTGAAATCAGCGGCATTGTCCCGCTGTGCTGTCAGCTCCTCCAGCTCCTTCTGAGCAGCCTCCAGCTCCTGCGTACACGCCTTGTTCATGGCCAGAAAATCCTTGTCAGAGAGTTCTCCCAGAGCGTTGAACATCAGCAGTTTCTGTTTCTTTTTTTCCGTGGTTGCGATCATATTCTCTAGGGCCACCATCCGCTTGCCCAAGTCATCCCGATCGTGCAGAGTCTTGTACATTTCGATATACTCTTCGATCAGCGTTTCCACCTGAGGCTGTGCCTCCTGAAGAACCTCCAACAGCAGCGGTTTCAGCTCTGATTCATAGACGGCAAAGGACTCGCAGGAATCGGCACCGTTTTTGATTTTGCCAGAGCAAACCCACTTGCTGTTTTTGTTCCCCTGACGATCCACGGAATCTCTGCGGTAATAAGCCGTTCCGCAATGGGCACAGTAAAGCTTCCCGGTTAGCAGATTGGCGTGGTTACAAATCCCCTGCCGGTTCTTCACATCCTCACTGCGCTTCTTCAGCACCTTGTTGGCAGTATCCCAAAGCTCTTCCGAAATAATCGCCGGGACGATCTCTCCGGTTTCGTCCTTGAACATGACCCATTCCTCCGGCGGGAGGACTTTTTGTTTTTTGGTAAACAAGTCTACCACGCGTACTTTATTACCTACATAGTATCCCTTGTATTTGGGATTGGAGATCATACCGGACATAATGCTCAGACGAAACTCTGAGTCCTCGTCGAAGGTATTGATGTTGTTTATAAGCGGTTTGCGAACCTACTTACCACTCTATCACTGGAGGTTTTCTTTTTCTACGCATAAGTATAACTTTTGACAATCAAAAG
>JARHYV010000196.1 GCA_029258495.1 Faecousia sp.
CGATCGTCAGGCATTCGGCAGGAAGTGTCTTGTCAATATCGCAAGCGGCGGAAAGTTCTCTTCCGACCGCACCATCCGCCAGTACGCAGAGGAAATCTGGCACATCAAGCCCACACAGTTCTAACACAAACATCCCCGGTCTGTACCTCAGGTACAAACCGGGGATGTTTTATATAAAACTACCTCCGATACTCCGGCAGCGACGGGATCACACCGCTTTCGTCTGCCTCCCGAAACTCAAAAGAGTACGCAATATAATCTTCCCTGCACTCCTGTTCCATTTTCAGCTGGATCAAATACACCTGAAATGTTCCCCATATGGGGTGGATCAGCTTTCCCAGACGCTTTGTCGCCATATAGACCGATAACGCATTGAAGGTCTGAACCGCATACTTCCCCTGAAATGCGCCCTTTCCCCGAATGACCCGGCACAGCGGCCCCAGCCCCTTATATGTGATACTGCCATCATTTTCGATCCGATACAGCGGCTCCATTACCGCGTCCACCTGAAACACTTCCGGATTTTGCAGCCATGTAAAGTTTTCAAACTTTAATTTGTCCACGACGACTCCTCTCTGCTCAGGGCATATCCCCAGCGTTCCAGCACTTCGCCGGCCTGTGTATAGCCGCATTTTTCTCTGTCCCAGCAGCACCCCCGAAACAGATACCCTCGATTGCCCTGCCGGACAGCCAATTCAAACGGCTCCGCCGGCATAGCCGGAATGGTCTTGCCGGAGGGGATCTTCTGCACCAGTCGGATCCGCCATCCGCTGCTGCGTCCCGGTGTCACACCTACGGGTGTGCTTTGGCACACAGCCCCGACCAATCGACGATCCTGATCCTGCTCCGCTGAAAACCCATTCACAAAGGGCATCTGCTGATCATTGATCCGAACCTGCCACAGCTCTCCCCGATGCCATGCCCCATTTGCACAGTAAACCGGGAACCTCACGATCAGCACGATGCAATAGCAGTCACTTCGGTTCAGATATTCCATCTGCTTGCCGGTGCACTCCAGATCGGCACCACGCAGCTGACCTGCTGCGCGGGCCGCCGTACACTGGCATTCCCATCCGCCCAGACTCCTTGGACTCAGAATGTGGATCCCGATCATGGCCTGTCCGTCCCCTGCATCGATGTTCTTCAGTTCCACCGCGGCAACCGGATTGGATAAATACGGCATCGTCCCCTCCGGAAATGCCTCTATTACCGTCAAACCGGCCTTTTGCAGGAGTTCCCCGATCTCCCGCAGCCATTCATGCTCCAATGACATCAGCCCCCTTCTCCACACAGATCCCCCAGATATAAATGCCTTTCCCTGCTCCATAGATCGTTTCCGCACTGCGCAGAATATAGTGCTTTTCTCCGGCAATGATCTCGTCCCCTGCCACTACCTCCGGCCAAACCGGGCCAATGTAGGTGTAATACTTGACCTCTTCCATCCCGGCGATGCCGGGATGGAAGGATGCATGCTGCTGTGCATTTCGTGCACTCAGCTGTAAAAAGACCCTTGCACTTCTTTTCTCTCCATTATGGCAGAGTGTGACCTCTCTGCCGTACCCTCTCAGGATTTTCTCAACCATAGACCGCATACTCAAACCCTCATAAACGAAAATCGCTCCTTTATGTATGGTGCGATCATCAGCTCTGCCTGTCGGCGCAGGCAGGCAGCCGCCGCACTGTCACCGGTTTTTTGAACCGTGATGTCCCCCACACGAAACGATTCCGGTGCCATAGCCCTATCCGTCTCCGACAGCGCTGCCAATGCGTACAGGCTTGCAGCCGATACAAAATCACGGGTGCAGTCGGAGATCGTGATGCCGGCTCTGAGCTTTGCCTGTAAGGTGTTTTCAGCACTTGTGCACAGCATTCTCAGCAGCACCTCCTGTCGAGGCTCCAATTCTCCCGCAAGCAGACGCGCCTGCGTATAGATCTGCTCTGTCAGGCTCATACGCGAAGAACTTTTACTGCGCCGTCACAGATCTTTCCGAAACCGGAAATGGAGGTGATGGCGGCACGCTCCAGCTGGCGGTCGATGAGCTTGTCATATTCCACCAGAACATCTCCGGCACGCACAAGCTCCAGTGCATAGCGGTTGTCGATGCCGATGATCATTCCGTCTTCCACGCAGCCGGTTCTGTGCAGCTGGGCCCCCAGAGGTGTGGTCAGCTTGCCGGTTCCCTGAAAATTCAGACCGGTCAGAGGATTCTGCAATTCGGGGATCTTCAGCAGCTTGGTCATCATCGCACTGTTGCAGATCATACCGTTCATGGTATACGGATCGAACTGTCCCCAGAATTCCACCAGCTGATCATAACCCAGACTGCCGCGCACACCGGAAATGGGATTTGTGCCTACCTGATAGCTTTTTGCTGCATTGTCGTTGCCGTCGCCCTTTACCAGAACATTCACCGCATCAGCAAGCTGCATTTTCTGAATGTAGCTGCCGATCTGGCGCAGCATCACGCTGAACAGATCCAGTTTCTGAAAGCGGACAGCCTCATAGCTTGCCACCAGCATCCGACCGCGCTTGGTCAGATTGATCAGATGATCCTTGGTCTTCACCTTTGTCGCAGGAATTGCTGCACCCTCTGCAACATTTTTCATGCCGGTGCTTTCCTCGTCAGCCTCTGAATAGATGGAGCGATAGTCCATGGCGTCGATCACCGTTGTGGTGGCGGTGATGCCGGGCAGGATATCGTTTTCCTCCATACCCTGACGAACGGCTCGGGCAATGTACTCAGGAAACAGAACGGCCGAGTCCATATTGCGGAAAAACTTTTCTACCGTAGAGGAGCCTGCACCCTTCACCTTGATGCCGAACCGCTTCAGCTGACGCTGAAACGCATCCGTTCCCTCCAGTGCAGTCCCACGGTAATTTTCACTGGGATCCATGGACTCAAGAACCTGAGTAAAATTCATCCCTTCCTGACGGTACATACCCTTTTCCAATTTCAAATTATCAAAAGCCATTTTTTACTCCTCCTTACAGTTCAATGATTGCAGTCTTTGCAGTGTCATCCACACTGACCACCAGATAGGATCTGCCCTGTGTGTGGGTCTTCACGCCGCCTTTGCCGTCGGCGGTCAGAATGGCATAGCCCAGATGAGGTGCCGTACCGGTAAAGTGCACCTGTGTAAAGCCGTGCAGCTGTACGCCTGCAAAGCCCTTGCGGATGCTCTCTACCTTGCCGCAGAATGTGCCGCCGTCTTCACATGCAGCCACCTTGCCGTTGGCGGTCATCTTGCACACGGTGTCCACCTGAGTGATGTCCGTGGCGAATGTCGCACTCACATGCCCAATTCCCTCAAAAGATACATTCATATTGTTCCCTCCATTGTAAATATGTTCTCCGGTTTCCCGGCGAAACTCAAATCAGATAATCGCTTTCGACCGATCCTTCCATCTTTGCGCAGCCCAGCTGCATCTGAACCGGATAAGCCTTTACCATACATTCGTTCAGAGCATCCTTGAATTTCATCAATTCCTCAGGGGCCATTTTCCCTGCTGCCGAGCGCAGGACAGGCTCCTCCACACCGATCCCCAGAGCAAGGCACATCCGCACCACCTCATCCTCCAGCGTTTTGGCATACTGCTTTCCAAGCTGCGCCATCTTGAACATCGCCCGGAATTCCTCCTGCGCGCCATATGTATCGGCAAGCTGTTTCAGACTGGCCTTTCGCCCTGCCATATGCTTCAGAACACCTGCATTTGGCTGAGCCGGCACAGCGACAAAGGAGAACTCATAGGCATCCACCGGATCTCTCAGGATGCCGCAGCAGACCTGCCCGTCATAGACCTCCCCCTTCACATGCCCGCAGCTTCCAATGGGCTGACCGCATACCGAGCAGATGCACGCTCCCATTGCACAGCCCACAGACACCTCCTTTTTGATGCCTGCCTCGATATCGGCGATCCACTCATCCCCGGCACCGCCTCTTCGGATGTATGCCCATGCCTTGATAAAGCTGATCCCCTCTTCGCAGACGACCTCTGTTGCAAATACCCTTGCCAGCTGTCCGTCAGAAGACCACTTGTGATCCACGATGCCGCTTTTCCCGATAAACATCTTTGCAAGCACCGGCAGAGCCTCGGTGTCGAACCGCTCATGATCCCTGTCGATCTGATCGTCGCACAGTCTGAGGGAAAACACATATACCTGTTCCTTCGTCAGCGCTGCCTTTGCAATGCCATTGATGACCATCAGCTGCTGCGGTGTGGGGACTCCGCCGCCGGTGGCTTGGCTTTCCTTGAGAATATCCATTTATTTTCCTCCTTTGCCTGCGTTTGATAACGCCTCCTGAGCCTGAGCCTGATACAGATTTGCCTTTGCCTCCTCCGTGATATCCTGCAGACTGATATCGTCCCAGAGGATCTCGACCTCGGGGCTCAGCCCCTCCAGTGCCAGATAGGTTCTGCATATTTTCTCCAGAGCAGGCTCTACCGTCCTTCTCAGCGCCCACAGCTCACTGGTCAGCAGATCTGCCTGCTGTGCGCACATTCTTTCCGTGGTGCTCCAGCTGAATCCCAGTAAAAACGGGGGCAGTCCCGTCTTGGCGATCAGCTGCTCCATGATCTGCCGAACCGGGATCTGTGAATCCAGGATCGGACTTTCGCTACCGATCACCTTGATCTCCACATCTCCCACCGCAACAAAATCCCGCACCATGCCATTTTTCCCATCCTCCATGGCGCGCGCCCATTCTGCCGCGATCTGATTTCCCCGTTCCTGAGCCGTCAGGCTGTCCATGTTTTCGTCATTTTTGCAGATGACACTGTAACGCACATTTCCGGCGCGTTCCCAGTTCACCCCAATGGTCTGATAGATCTTCAGCAGGATCTCTGCCATAAAGGGCATCCCCCGGAACATACTCACCCCATAGGGATGCTCCGGTTCCGGCTTCATTGTGGTGAATACCAGAAGATTTTGGTAAGGCAGAGGACGGATCTCTCCTGTTTCATCCGTTCCGCAAAGCTCGACATCCAGACCTGCATTCTTTTCCCGGATCTGCAGCTGCGTAACATCTCCCCAGCAGACTGCCTTCAGATGACCCCCTGCAACCACCATCTCACCCACAGCCCTGCCATAAACCAACAGACTGTCGATATAGGCGGATAAAAAGCTGTCAATGCCGATCTGTCCGCGACCGCAGTTCACCGTTTTCAGAAATTCACGCAGCTTCCTTGTCCCTTCTGCACTGCTGCATTTCACATCGAACCCACCGGACAGCCGAACCAGTTTCCCAACTGCCGCATCCAGTACCGGCAGAGCCTCTCGGATCTGTCGATAGATCCGCTCCTCACCTCCGCCAAGGGGCACATATCCTCTCAGATTTCCAAACGGATGGCTGCTGCCCGACCGGATCTGACAGCTTGCTGCCACCGGGCCGTTTTCCTTTTTTCGCTTTAACATATCCTCACACCATTCTCATCTCCGCCGTTGAACGCTCCCAACCGAAAATCCCGATTGAGGCGCGCACAGCACCGTGCTGACAAAATACCGCATATCATCCATCGCATGATCGTGTTCTTTTTTCACCCGATCCTTTGTATCGGATTTCAGATCCCATACATACTCTTCCATCTCCCGCAGACAGTCCCCACAGCTGTCGCATATCACGATTTTCCCGGATTTCAGCATCTGCGCCGTTGCTCTGATGCCGGATAACACATCGTTTTTCGCCTGTCTGACATTCCATCCCTCTTGGCGGAGCACCCCGATAAAGCTTGCGGCAGACGGATCAACGATCACCGCCGAAATTTTCCGGTGATCGGCAAGCCTCCTCAGGGCCTGTGCATATTCCCCATCCGTCATTTGCCGCATTTCCCTTCGGGACGCAAAATAGAATTCCTTCACCCGATACCAGACCCCTGACTGCAAGCCCCACAAGCCCATACTGGTGGGATTGACCGTTCCATAGTCACAGGAAATGTACCATTTTTCAAAATTCCCTGTCGGAACCGGCTGCACCATCTCCGGTTCAAAGAAATCATAGACTCTTCCCTCTGCCTGAGCCCACTGCCCCAGTACGAATCGCCGGTAGAACACGCCGGAATACAGCCGCTGATACCGCCGACGGATCTTGTCTGTGAGGGACGGATTGTCCTCCATGGTGAAATGCAGATGCAGACAGTTTCGCTCCTGCGCCTCCAGGATCCATTGCTTGTAGAACCAGTGGCTCGGCCCTGCCGGATTGCAGTTGAACCACAGTCTGCTCCCTGCCACGGAGCATCGGGCACAAGCCTGTTCCACAAAGCTTTTCGGCATCAGCACCACCTCGTCAAACAGTACCCCGGCCAGTGTCATGCCTTGAATCAGCGAGGCAGAGCTTTCATCCCGACCGCCGAAGATGTAGTACTCGTTGGTGTGCCCTGCAAAGGTGACCTGTACCAGATTTTCCGTTCTTTTTTCCTTCCATGCAGCCCCCAGTCCGCCAAGCTGCGGCAGGATCTCCGACAGCACATTCCGCCTGAATGCCGTAATGGTTTTTCCGCACAAAGCAAACCGTTTCCCCGAAAAGCAGCTCTGTGCCCACAGGAAGAACCCAAGTCCCATAGCAAGGGTCTTGCCCGAACGAACTGCACCGTCGCAGACAATGGCCTCGTATTCCTCATACGGACTCCCGGGCATCCACCAGTTCATTGCGCATTTCTGTTTTGCAGAGAACCCTGTGTACCTCATGTTTGCTCCTCGACTGAAGATTGCAGTGCGCGGATCAGTTCCTCCACCTGACCGCCCTCATCCTCGGTGGATGCTGACAGCT
Source organism: Faecousia sp. (assembly GCA_029258495.1). GTDB lineage: Bacteria > Bacillota > Clostridia > Oscillospirales > Oscillospiraceae > Faecousia. Next base: position 6,766 of record JARHYV010000196.1, read on the forward strand.
GCTCCAGAGCCTTCAGCCGATCGATCAGCTTGATCTCCACCATTCCCTTTTCGCTCCGCTTGATCTCACTGAGCAGACTCAGATCGAGTCCGGTCAGGTTCGGCATCTCCTCCAGTGCCAGCCTGACGCAGTCGTTGGGCTTGCCAAAGGCCAGCTCCGCCAAACGTCTGGTCACATCTTCCTTGCGCACCTGCCCCTGCCGGATCCGCTGTTTCAGCGAGGATCCTTGGTTGTCTTTTCGCTCCAATTCCTTAGCCTCCTTTCAACACTGTTCTCAAATAGCTTTCATGTTGTCCAAAAGCATGCAACGCCTTCTCAATTCCCTGCCCAATTCTTGACAAATCCACCTGCTGCGCTATAATAAACTCATCAAGTGGGCTTTGCCCAAAAGGAGTATAACTATGTATTATAGAATGACCGTAGCCGGTCTGGAGCGTGACCTGCCCATCTGCAAGGTTTCCGATACCCTGTCCATTGCAGGTTTTGTGATCTTCGGCGATCAGGAATTGACCGTCGCCTGCGCACGGGACTTGCTGAAGAAAGCCCCCGAATACGACTACATTATCACTGCCGAGGCCAAGGGCATCCCTCTGGCACACGAGATGGCCCGCCAGCATGGTGACGCCAAATACATTCTCGCCCGCAAGGGCCCTAAGCTGTACATGCGGGACATTTTGGATGTTTCCGTCCATTCCATCACCACCGCCAAGGAGCAGCACCTGTATCTGGACGGTGCCGATGCCGCACTGATGAACGGCAAGCGCATCCTGATCGTGGACGATGTGATCTCCACCGGCGAGAGCCTGTCTGCTCTGGAGGCTCTGGTGGAGAAAGCAGGCGGACAGATCTGCGGCCGCATGGCGATCCTGGCCGAGGGCGAGGCACAGGAGCGTCCCGACCTGATCTATCTGGAAAAGCTCCCCCTGTTCCATCCGGACGGAACTGTTATGGAGTAAAATCAAACAATTTTAAGGCGCACTGTACCACAGTGCGCCTTTTATTCTATCGAGGTGTCAATCATGCAGCAGAAAACAGACAATTATCAGATCTTGGCAGCCAAGACCCGTGAAAAGTTCCTCACCTACGATCAGCAGTCCATCATCAGCAGCATTCCCATGACCCATGATGACCGTTTTTTCTATCTTCCCGTACTGGATCGAACCTGCCGCATCTGCCGAAAGACCGGAATGCTTGCATGGTCGTGTCCGGACGGCTCCTTCCTTGTCAGTGCAGAGCCCTGCGATTATCTCACTGTTTTTGACTATCTGTGCGATGCCGACCCCTGCCGATCTCTATCCGATACCTTTGTCGCCATGGCAAATTTCGGGCATATGTTTCACTCTGATCTTCTGGAAGATCACCGTCCCTCCAAGCTTGAGCAAGCAATCGATCGGCATCCGGAGCTGCTCCGTCAGGCGTGCCGCGCACTGCACGGAACACCGGTCACCCAGGGTGATATCGGTTATAAAATTCCATTTTTTCCGGATATGCCCGTGGTGCTCCGGTTCTGGCATTCGGACGAAGATTTCCCTGCACAGCTCAGATATTTTTGGGATAAAAACGCACTTTTTTATCTAAAATACGAAACAATGTTCTATGCTCTCGGCATTTTGCAAAACCGACTTTTGTCGTTCATAAACTGTTAAAAACTAGCAATTCTATATCTTTTCGATACATTTTTACTTAAAAAAGGAGCCACCCTGAAAATCCTCCCTCAGGGGATAGAAAAATAAACAATAAATATGGGCAAAACACCGATTGACTTTTAGCAAAATAATGAATAAAATGTTATCGATACACAGTATGTGCGGAAGTGTCGTTTGTTCCAGTTCCGCTGGCAAATGTATCAGTCCACATATTTATTACTTACTTAGGAGGAATTACATTGGATCGCTTAAT
>JARHYV010000162.1 GCA_029258495.1 Faecousia sp.
TTCAATCTGCTGGATACCTTTACTTTGGAGGATAATATCTATCTTCCGCTGGTGCTTGCGGGAAAGTCTTACCATGAGATGCAGGCAAAGCTTCAGCCCATTGCACAGCAGCTGGGCATCAAAGACCTGCTGCAGAAGTACCCTTACGAGGTTTCCGGCGGACAAAAACAGAGAGCAGCCGCAGCGCGTGCGATTATTACAGATCCCAAACTGATCCTGGCGGATGAGCCGACAGGTGCATTGGACTCCAAGGCGACGGATGAGCTGCTGAACCTATTTGCTAAAATCAACCAGACCGGACGCACGATCCTGATGGTGACACATTCTGTCAAGGCGGCAAGTCATGCAAGCAGAGTACTGTTTATCAAGGATGGGGAGGTCTTTCACCAGATTTACAAGGGAAACAGCACCAACGAGCAGCTGTATCAAAAGATCTCGGATACGCTGACATTGCTTGCGACAGGTGGTGAGCAGAGATGAAATTGGGGTTCTATCCAAAGCTTGCATGGGAAGGCATCCGAAAGAATAAGCGGCTGTATACACCGTATCTGCTGAGCTGCATCGGAATGGTCATGATGTTTTATATTATGATCTTTCTTTCTAACAGTCCGATGATCCAGGAAATCCCCGGCAGTGTAACGCTGCTCAGCATCCTGAGTATGGGCACTTGGGTGGTGGCATTCTTTTCCATGCTCTTCCTGTTTTATTCCAGCTCCTTCTTGATGCGCAGACGCAAAAAGGAATTTGGTTTGTACAATATCCTTGGAATGGGAAAACGGAATGTGAGCGTGATCCTATTCTGGGAGTCTGTGATGATCGCCGTATTTTCCATTACAGTCGGAACCGGTGCGGGCATTGCATTTTCAAAGCTGTTTGAGCTGCTGATGGCGAATATCATTTCGGTGCAGATCCGGTATGAATTCACGGTTTCCGTTGCAGGCATAACAGAAACGATCGCGGTGTTCGGTGGTATCTTCTTCCTGATCCTTTTGAGATCCTTGGGGCAGATCTCCCTCAGCAATCCGGTGGATCTCCTGCGGGGCAGCAATGTGGGAGAGAAACCGCCCAAAGCGAAATGGCTGCTTGCGATCGCAGGTGTCGTGATGCTTGCGGGGGCATACGGTTTTTCTGTGACCGTCGATGATCCGATGAAGGTACTGTCCGGTTTCTTTGTTGCGGTGCTTGTGGTGATAGCTGCGACCTATCTGCTGTTTGTGACAGGTTCGATCGCTATGTGCCGCCTTCTGCAAAAGAACAAAAAGTATTATTATAGGGCAAATCATTTTGTAAGTGTTTCGTCCATGACCTTCCGCATGAACCGCAACGGTGCAGGTCTTGCATCCATTTGCATCCTGCTCACAATGGTGCTTGTAATGCTCAGCTCTACCACTGCATTGTTGGTAGGCAGTGAGGAGAGCCTGCGCGGACGCTACCCCGGGGACATCAATGTGAGTGTCGATTATGATACATATCAGGATGTTCAGGAGGACAGCGTTGCTATGCTGCGAAATGAAATTCTGGCGGTGTTGGATGAACATCATGTGCATGCGCAATCTGCAAGGGACTACCGGATGATCACCGGCTCCGGTATGCTGAAGGACGGTGTCCTGAATGGAGATGAAAGTGCACTTTCGTTGTTTAATGGGAATAGCTCAGGGGATCTTGTTCTGGCGTTCTTTGTTTCGTTGGCGGACTACAATGCGCTGATGGGAGAGAGTCAGACATTGCAGGATGATGAGGTGCTCATCTATCCGTATCGGACGGATTACATTGCCCAGAACTTCCAAATCAAGGGCGGAAGTGCGTACCGGGTGAAGTCGGTGGTTTCGGATTTTGTGATCAACGGAGAGTCCGCAATGACCGTATTCCCCACGATATTTGTCATTGCCGGCGATCCGGAACAGGTGGTTTCTCCGCTGAAGGGGCTCGAAAGCCCCTCAGGTTATCCGTTGATCCAGTACAGATGGCAGTATACATTTGATCTGGATGCTGCCGATCAGGAGCAGATCGAGATATCTCAGGAATTGCAGGCCTTGGAGAGCTTGCAGGATGGGAAGGTAGAGTCCCTGGAGGCCAACCGGCAGGACTTTTACAGCCTGTATGGCGGTCTGTTTTTTCTTGGTATCATGCTGAGTATTGTATTTTTGGCAGCGGCAGTGCTGATCATCTATTACAAGCAGGTGTCCGAGGGGTATGAGGATCAGGCGCGGTTTGATATTATGCAGAAGGTCGGCATGACAAAACGAGAGATCCGCAAATCCATCAATTCTCAGATGATGACGGTGTTGTTCCTGCCTCTGCTGATGGCCGGAGTCCACCTGTGCTTTGCATTTCCCATGATCCGCAGGATGCTGCTGTATTTTAACCTGTGGAACACGCAGCTGCTGATTGCAACCACAGCGGGCTGTTTCCTGATATTTGGTTTCTTCTATGCTTTGGTTTATCGTATGACATCCAATGCATACTATGCCATTGTCACCGGTTCGAAAGAAGGCTTCGCATGTGGAGTGTGACGCATCCGGTATGTTTGACGAGATCCTAAATCTTACAACAGGTGGTAATTTCGTTATGATTGATTATGATGATTTCACCGGACAGATCACCATGGACTGTGCCTATGTGGATTAAGAAGGTATTGAGTGTCGGGATCAGCTGCTGTACGATGACCATGGTAGTCCTGCTTGCAATCGCAGCGGAATTGCTGTGGAGCGCAGTCACAGGAGTATGGAATGCAGCGAACTGGCTGCTGAGAATTCTGAACGGATAAAAGAAAACAGGCTGAGACTCGAAAGGGCCTCAGCCTGTTGCTGCCG
>JARHYV010000077.1 GCA_029258495.1 Faecousia sp.
GCATCCTGCTCCATGATGGTGATGTGATTGCGGAAGGGGCAGGCTCTCAGGGTGTCGATGACGAAATTGCGGCGGCTGCGATAAAATTTTCTCATGCGGTTGATGTGCTTTTCAAAATGCCCCTGATTTAGAAATCGGGCAAGGGTATACTGCTCAAAACTGGGGACGGTGCAGCTGTAAAAGCCCAGTTTCTGCCGGAATTTGTCCATCAGCTCCGTGGGCAGCACCATGTAGCTGATACGGATGGATGGTGCGAGGCTCTTGGAGAAGGTGTTCATGTAGATGACCCGTCCGTGGCGATCCATCGCCTGCAGAGAAGGCAGCGGATGGGAGTGAAAGCGAAATTCCGAGTCGTAGTCATCCTCGATCAGCCACCGATCCGGCTGCTGTGCAGCCCATTGCAGCAGCTGCTGCCGACGCTTTGCCGGCGTGACGATGCCGGTAGGGAAGTGGTGACTGGGGGAGCAGTGCAGCACCTGGGCATCTTTCAGCTCCCCGGGGATCACGCCCTGCTCGTCGATGGGGGCTGCGATCCATGCGGCGCCTCCGGCGGTGTAGATCTGCGGGATCTTCTGGTAGCCGGGATCCTCCACGGCATAGATCTTGTCCTGTCCCAGTAATTGCAGGATCAGATTGTACAGGAAGTCGTTTCCTGCGCCGATGAGGATGTTCCGCGGATCTACCTGCATGTTCCGGAATGCGGACAGATGGTTTGCAATGGCTTGGCGAAGCTCCGGATAGCCCTGTGCAGGCAGGGGAGCCAGCAGCCTGTCCCCGTAATCCAGCATCACCTGCCTCTGGAGTTTCATCCACACGGAGAAGGGAAATCCGGAGGCAGGCGCATTGGCGGTGAGATCCACCGCCCACAAGGGTTCCGGCGCATCCGGCAGCGGCTCGGGGATCGCCGCCTGGCAGGGGTGTTCCATAGGCTCTACAAAATAGCCGACCTTTTCCACGGAACGCAGAAAGCCCTCGGCGACCAACTGGGCATAGGCACCCTCCACTGTGACCTTGCTGATCTCCAGATGGGCGGCAAGTGCCCGTTTGGAGGGCAGCTTTTCGTCGGGAGCAAGCCGCCCGCTCAGGATATCCTCCCGGATGCAGCGGTACAGGGACTCGTACAGGGGAAGTCCCGGCAGCTTTTGCAGTTCGTAGGTGAGCATGGATGCTTACCCCCAGAGGCAGAGCCCGTTGGCTCTGTCCCACAGGGCAAGAACCATTCCGCTGTCCACGGAGATATGAGCCTTCTGCCCGATAAAGTGATTGCTCACCCCCAGAGGGAAGGAGGCGCTGAGGGATGCGTCCCTCAGGGGATACTGCAAGCCCTCGATGGTGACACCTGCTGCATCGGCACCCAAGCAGAACAGAGAGAGGATCCCGTTGGCGGTATCGGGGAAGGAGATCCGCTGCCCGGAGAGGACAGTGGCGATATAATCTCTTCCCACAAGGAATCCTCTTGCACCGTGACGGCTCAGATAGGCAAGGGACTGGAAGTTGGCGATGGTATGATCCAGTCTGGGGCCGTCCATGGCACCGTAGAGCAAAAAGTCGCTGCATCCGGCGGCGATGCCGTGCTTGATGGCAAGCATGGCATCGGTATCGTCCTTTTCCACGGGGAAGACCCGGGAGTCGTCGGGGATATAGCCCAGAGAGTCAAAATCCCCAAGGATCACATCCGGCTGCAGCCCGAGGGACTGGGTATGCCTCAGACCGCCGTCTGCAGCGATGACCAGAGCATCCTCGGGGATGGGAGCGATCAGACCGTCAAATTCGGCGGCACAGAAAATCACACAGGTTCGCATAATACACCTCGCATTATTTATAATGCCAGTTTAGCACATTGACATAAAAAAATGAACCCCCAATCTGATGCCAGATTGGGGGCTTGGTGGTTATTTGATGAATTTTTCGATGGCCTGACACAGATCGTCAACGGCACCTTCGTCGCCGGCGGCAACTGCATCCACCATGCAGTGCCGGATATGGTCGTTTAGAATGACCTTGCCGGTATTGTCTAACGCCGAACGGACAGCTGCCAACTGGATCAGCACATCCGAACAGTCGCATCCCTCTTCCACCATTCGTTTCACTTTGTTCAAGTGGCCGATGGCTCTGGCCAAGCGGTTGATCACGGCTTTTTGATTTTCGTGGACATGACCGTGGCTGTGAGGGATGCCATGGGAATGCATGTATTCGTGATCATGGTCATGGACGCAGCCATGCGCATGATCGTGGGTATGTTCTTCCATGGAGTCACCTCTTTTTTGTTACATTATAACATTTTATGACAGGCTGTGCAACCATACTGGGGGGATATTCTGTGCAAATATTTGCTTTGACAGGAGCCGGAAATGATACTATAATAGAAGAAAACAAATCAAGGAGATCCGTTATGCATATTGATCACGATCATATGGACGGTCATACCCATGACCATCCCCATACCCACGAACACACCCACGAGCATACCCACGATGGCCACACCCACAGCCATCCCCACACTCACGAGCATGAGCACACCCATGACCATCCCCATTCCCATGAGCATCTGCATGAAGAGGGGCATGCCCACAACCACAGCCATTGCGATGCAGGCTGCGGCAGCTGCGCATCCAAGTGCGAGCATACCCCCATGGAGGAACTGGTCGCACTGATGAAGTACATGGTCGGTCACAATGCAGCCCATGCAAACGAACTGGCAGAGCTTGCAAAGCAGTTCAGCGAGGCCGGCAATCCCGTTGCCTATGAGCAGGTCATGGCAGCAGTTTCCGACTTTGAAAAGGGCAACATGCGCCTGAGTGCCATTCTGGCAAGTCTGGAAGTAAAGTAAGGAGAATAGCCATGTGTCTTTCTACGGTATACAAGAATGATCTGGTTCCCGAGTCTGTTGTGATGAAGAATGTCATGCGCATCGAGTGCAAGGACGGCTGCGTCATCCTCACAGACCTGATGGAGCGTCAGATGGCCATCGAGGGTACACTGGAGATGGCAAATCTGGTAGACGGCGTGGCAGTCGTCAAGGAAACTGCCGTCTGATCCATATTTCAAAAATTCCCGAGGGTGCTGCAAAGCTCCCTCGGGTTTCTTTCTGCCTTGCGAATGTGCAAAGGAAAAGACCTGAAGGGCGAACCCTTCAGGTCTTTGAATATGCAGATTATGCCAGATAGATTGCCTCGCAGGCCTTCATGGTCATGTAGCAGTCGTACTTGCTGACGATCTCCATGGGAGCGTGCATGCACAGCACAGGGACACCGGCATCAACGGTGACGATGTTGCGGTTTGCCATGTAGGCAGCCACGGTGCCGCCACCACCCTGATCCACCTTGCCCAGAGTTGCGATCTGCCAGGTGACATTGGCGTTGTCCAGTGTGGTGCGGACATGACCCATTGCCTCGGCGGATGCATCGGAAGCGCCGCCCTTGCCGCGGGAACCGGTGTACTTGCAGATCGCGACACCGTAGTTCAGCTGGCTGTTGTTGCGCTTGTCGCAGGTTTCGGGGAAGTTGGGGTCGAAAGCGTTGGACACATCGGCAGACAGGCAGAAACTGTTCTCCAGGCACCGGTTCAGGCTTGCGCCGGTGGCATCGCACAGATCCTGCATGAAGGTTTCAAAGTAGTAGCTCTGCATGCCGGAGATGCCCACGGAGCCGATCTCTTCCTTGTCGGCCAGAATGCACACGGCGGTGTGCTTGGGGGTACCCATGGTCAGCAGAGGGACGATCTCTGCATAGGCGCACACCCGGTCATCGTGACCGTAAGCACCCAGCAGGCTGCGATCCAGACCGACCTCACGGCACTTGCCGGCGGGAACCAGAGTCAGCTCGGCGGACAGGAAGTCGGACTCGATGATGCCGTACTTCTCGTTCAGCAGTTTCATGATGTGCAGCTTGACCAGATCGCTGCCCTCACCCTCCAGAGGCTCGCTGCCCATGATGACATTCAGCTGCTCGCCTGCAATGACCTGAGAGGCAGTTTTCTGCATCTGATCGGCAGCCAGATGGGGCAGCAGGTCGGAGATCACCAGAATGGGATCACTGTCATCCTCGCCAATGGTCACGGTGACGACGGAGCCGTCCTTGCGGTAGATAACGCCGTGCAGGGCCAGAGCGATGGTGGGCCACTGATATTTCTTGACGCCGCCGTAGTAGTGGGTCTTCAGGTAAGCGATCTCGGAATCCTCGTACAGGGGATTGGGCTTGATATCAATTCTGGGGGAATCCACATGGGCAGCGCAGATGTTTGCGCCGTTGTTCAGGCTCTCGGAGCCCATGACAGCCAGAACGATGCTCTTGCCGCGGTTGTTGAAATAGACCTTGTCGCCGGGGTTGAGTTTCATGCCGGGGACAAGTGCCTTAAAGCCGTGGTTTTCGGCAGCGGCGACCGTCCAAGCGGTAGCCTCACGCTCGGTCTTGCAGGCATCCATAAATGCGGCATAGCCCTTGCAGTAAGTTTCCATGTTTTCGCGCTCCTGAGCGGAGAGCTTTGTGTATCCGTTTTTGGGAGCAGCCAGAAGGCTCTCCTTCAGTTCGTCGATGGTCATAGTCAAAATCTCCTTTTCTGTGATTTCTGGTATCTATTATACCTGCATTGGGTAAAATTGCAAGTAATTTCATTTTACAGGGAAAGACTTTACAAGATGGGAACTTCTATGGTAGAATGGGGCAGAAAGAGGTTGATATACCATGGAATTTATCACAAATTCTCCGGCAGAAACCGAGGCTGTGGGTGCTGCACTGGCACAGCGGCTGGCTCCGGGGACGGTCATTGCCTATCGGGGAGATCTGGGCGCAGGAAAGACGGCGTTCACCCGGGGGCTTGCCAGAGGACTTGGGATCACGGAAAGTGTGACCAGTCCCACCTACACCATTGTAAACGAATATACCTCCGGCAGACTGCCCCTGTTCCATTTTGATATGTACCGGCTGGGCAGTGAGGAGGAGCTGTTTGATATCGGATGGGAGGATTATCTGGAGCGCGGCGGTGTGTGCGCCGTGGAGTGGAGCGAAAATGTGTGGGAGGCTCTGGAGCAGCCCCTGATCGTCACCATTTCCCGTCTGGATGAAGATACCCGCAAAATCGTGATCGAAGGAGGCGACGACCTTGCTGATTTTAGCGTTTGAAACATCGGCGAAGGCGGTTTCCGCTGCGCTGCACGACGGACAGACCCTGCTGGCAGAGAGCTACCAGAATACCGGACTCACCCATAGCCAGACCCTGATGAGCATGGCAGAGGATCTGCTGAAAAACTGTCAGAAAACCGTGAAGGATGTCACGGCTGTTGCGGTGGCTGCCGGCCCCGGGAGCTTTACAGGCGTGCGCATCGGCGTTGCGGCGGCAAAGGGGTTCGGCTGGGGTGCACAGCTGCCTGTTTACGGCGTATCCACTCTGGAGTCCATGGTCAGAGCCTTGGGCGCGGTGGATGGATATGTCTGCGCCTGCATGGATGCCAGAAGGTCGCAGGTGTACAATGCGGTCTTTCGTGTGAAGGACGGTATTCCGGAAAGACTCTGCCCCGATCGGGCGATCTCTCTGGAGGAGCTGGGTCTGGAATTAAAAAATCTGGATGGATGCATATTTCTAGTTGGCGATGGGGCAAAATTGTGTTATAATGCATTGTTAGAGCAGGTGCCGGGTCTTCGGCTGCCGGCGGAGCATCGCCTTCATCAGCGTGCATCCGGCGTGGCACTTGCGGCGGCAGCTGCCATCGAACGGGGGGAACCCGGCGACGGTGCCGCGCTGCAGCCGAATTATTTGAGATTGTCTCAGGCAGAGCGTGAGCGCCTTGCCCGGGAAACAAAGACAGAATAAAGGAGTACGAAAAAGCATGAGCAATGTTGTTGTTTTTGACCACCCCCTGATCCAGCATAAGCTGGCCATCCTGCGCAATAAGGAAACCAGTGTTAAGGAATTCCGTGAACTGGTAGGCGAGATCTCTGCACTGATGTGCTATGAGGCGACCCGCAACCTGCCCACCACGGAGGTGGAAGTCCAGACCCCCATCTCCGTGGCAAAGTGCCGGATGCTGGCCGGCAAGAAACTGGCCATCGTTCCCATCCTGCGTGCAGGTCTGGGTATGGTGGACAAGATGGTGGATCTGATCCCCTCTGCAAAGATCGGTCATATCGGCCTGTATCGGGATCCCGAGACCCATATGCCGGTGGAATACTACTGCAAGCTGCCCGAGGATGTAGCAAACCGTCAGGTCTATGTGGTGGATCCCATGCTGGCTACCGGCGGCAGTGCGATTGCTGCCATCGAATTCCTGAAGAAACATGGCTGCAAGAACATCATTATGATGAACATCATCGGCTGCCCCGAGGG
>JARHYV010000059.1 GCA_029258495.1 Faecousia sp.
GTTCCCTGTGATGACAAGGAAAATATGCGCCGAATTCTGCGCAATGTGTTTGATGCCCTGAGCGAAAAGGGTTATAACCCCATCAATCAGATCGTAGGCTATCTGCTTACCGAGGATCCCACCTATATTACAAATTACAATGGCGCCCGCAGCATGATCTGTAAGCTGGATCGGGACGAACTGCTCCAGGAACTGGTGCAGTGCTATCTGTTTGATAGGTAATCTCGTGTGATTTATGGGGCTTTTGCAGTGCAGAAGCCCCATTTCCATGACATCAATGGTTCGTTATCCGCACCGATCGGCAGTGCCGATCCCCCAAGACAGGAGGTTTCAATGGCAGAACAACAAGGATTGACATACAAGGGTCGTCCCCTGATGCGTAAGGACAACCTTATCTACTACGGCTCTATGGCTGACTCTCACATCGTGATGCTCCAAATTCTGGAAACGAAGAAGGTCAACGATCTCGATGTGGCTACCAAGGTTTCCATTCAGCTGCAGCTTACCGACCCCAACGCAAAGGGGCGTGACCGCATCGTAAAAAAGGGCGAAAAGGACGGTCTGTATACCGCACTGGACTTTGGCTCTGTATGGCTGGAGCGTGCTCTGGCAGGCAAGTAAGACAAGATAAAAATAACCGGAAGTTTGATGACTTCCGGTTATTTTTTTATGAACGGCACATACTAACCTCAGGAAATGAGGGATGACAATGGCACAAAATAAAATCGGAAAACGAACCTTCCGTCCCGGAGAGCCGGTCTGTATTTCTCACTGGGCAAGCGTCGCCGGAAAGAAGGAACTGGAAGGCCCCTTGGGACACCAATTTGACCGAACCTCCACAGACACCAAATTCGGTGAAAAAACATGGGAGCAGGCTGAAAAAAGGATGCAGCAGCTTGCTCTGCAAACACTTTTGGAAAAATCTCAACTCAAAGAAACAGACCTGGATGTCGTCTATTCCGGAGATCTGCTGAACCAATGCATCGGTTCTTCATTCACCCTTCGCAATACCGGCATCCCACACATCGGGTTGTACGGAGCCTGCTCCACCATGGCAGAAAGCCTCCTGCTGGCAGCCATGACTGCCGGAGGAGGCTATGCAGACCATATTGTAGCAATGACTTCTTCCCACTTTGCCTCCTCTGAACGGCAGTACCGCTTTCCTCTGGGTTATGGTGGCCAACGCACACCAACTGCCCAGTGGACAGTAACCGGCAGCGGAGCAGCACTGATACAGCGGCGAACCGGCAAGATCGAGATCACTTCTGCCACACTCGGTACTGTAACAGATCTTGGTATCACGGATGCAGCGAACATGGGCTGCGCCATGGCGCCGGCTGCTTTTGACACCATTCGAACACACTTCGATGATACCCACACGGCACCGGAGGACTTTGACTTGATCGTGACCGGTGACTTGGGCTCGCTGGGAAAAGAGGCTCTGATATATCTGTTCCGAAGAGAAGGCATCTGCATTGGCGGAAAGCTTACCGATTGCGGAACACTTGTATTCGATGCTCCAAAACAGGATGTCCATGCCGGGGGCTCCGGATGCGGATGCAGTGCGATCGTGCTGTGTTCAGAACTGCTGAGCAAGCTCCAGTCCGGAAAACTGAAGAAGATCCTCTTCTGCGGTACCGGCGCATTATTATCCCCCACATCTACCCAACAAAAACTTCCGATCCCCGGTATCTGTCATGGGGTCTGTATTGAAACCAGGAGGTAGCACATGGATTATTTGAAAGCGTTTATTGCAGGCGGGTGTCTTTGTCTGATTGGGCAGCTGCTGATCGATCTCACCGGTCTCACTCCCGCAAAGATCCTAGTCACTTATGTGGTAACGGGTGTTATTCTTGGCGCATTGGGCATCTATCAGCCATTTATTGACTTCGCCGGTGCCGGTGCATCCATTCCATTGACCGGATTTGGCAACACTTTGGCAAAAGGTGTTCGCGAGGCTGTAAACGAAACTGGGTTCATCGGGATCTTCACCGGCGGACTAAAAGCCACTGCAGGCGGCATCACCATGGCTATTATCGCCGGTTTAATTGCCAGTTTTCTTTTCAAGCCAAAAGATAAAGCCTAATATCGATCCCCTTTATTCGTCAGCATCGATGATCTTCCCCTTTTCACCGGTAGGACGGATAAAGGGGGTAACTTTTGCATGCGTATATAGATTTCCGGCACCACACAAGATCATGATGATCCCGACGACCGTCATGACGACCCGAGAGGTTGTCATAGGTGAAAAGATCAGGATCAAGCCCAGTACCAGAGTCAGGATCGACCAAATCAGTCCCGGAATCCAAAGCTGCCCATTTCTCCGTAAACGCAGGGTGTCACCAAGAGCCCCCAACCCTTGTACCGTCAGCAATGCACCCAATAACACTCCTAAAATTGATGCAAGCGAAAGCGGGCTGCGCATGATATAAAATCCGATCACCAACGACAGTGCACTGCCTGCCAGTGTGCCGAAGCCAAAAGCCGGCCAAGAGAGTACACCAACTACCAAGCCCAGTATTCCAATTCCCATCAGAATCCACGCAATGATCCCTGCCACCGTTTTTGAACCGAAATCGGGATAGATCACCAGAACAAGTCCAAACAATATCAGGGCGATCGACCCCCATCTGGCACGGGATAAGGTTTTTGAGATATTTTCCTTCATAGAAGACACTCCTTTCTTGATTTCATCATACTCTGCTCCCTGTGTTTCGTCAATACATTCCTTTGTTGATTTCATGACAGCACAGCGTTCTATGATCACATCTGGGACATAGAATGATCCCAAAGGAGGATGCACTATGGAAAATCCCGTTACGAAATTGCCCCATAAACTGATTTTGGACGAACGAAACCGACTGAACCTAACCGGAGCAACGGAGGTGATCCATTTTGATGACGATGCAGTCGAGTTGAATACAAGTTTGGGCACTCTGGTCATACTGGGGGAACAGCTGCGGCTGAAATGTCTGTCATTAGATGATGGGGCCCTTGTGATCCAAGGGAGAATCACCTCCATGAGCTATGAAGAACCCAAAAAGCACCGAGGATTTTTCCGATGATCCCACCTGAAATCGCATGGCAGCGAATGACGCAGTGCTTTCTGGTGGGAGTCCTGCTCGGCCCCATCATAGATTTCCTTTCCCCATTACAGCGCAAGGCGTCCCTTATTTATCAATGCATCGTTTGCATCATCCTGTTCACCGGATGGCTTTTCTCATCCTTCTACATATGCAGAGGCGATATCCGAATCGGTTTTGTATGCAGCAGTGTCATAGGCTACACCATATGGTTTTTGTCATTCCATCCGGTCACCAGCCGTTTATTTTCCAGATTTTGGCATATCATCGCACTTTTGATTCGAGAATTTACTGTTCCCTTCATAGATTTTTTGAAAAAAATTCAAATATTACAAAAAAAGCTCTTTGCAACCGTCAGAAAATGGGTTACAATAGAGAAGAATAAGTGCGTTGAGAAAAGGCACATATCCGGAGGCCCGTTTTATGAACAATCTTTTCAGACTGCTGCGTCAGGTCAAACTGCAGCATCGTCGAACGCCCCCGCTGACCAAGGCCATAGTAACCGCCGCAATCGTTTTATCTACGGTGACGCTGATTGCAATACGCCTATGTCAATGGGAAGCACAAACAAAACTCGGCATTCTGCAAGAGCAGGCCGCTGCGCTGTCAGAAGAAAACACCGCACTCAGCGAGCGAATCGAAAATATCAACAATCTCGATTCCATCCGTCAGATCGCTGACGAAGAGCTGGGTCTTGTAGATCCGGGCACCGTTATCATCGGACAATCAGAATAAGCATGGAGGAAACAAACAACAGTATGGAGTTAACCGTCGGAACCGTCCTTGAGGGCAAAGTAAAATCAATCACCAATTTTGGCGCATTTGTTGCGCTGCCAGACAACAAAACAGGCATGGTACATATTTCTGAGGTCGCCAATGCCTATGTAAATGATATTCGTCAGCACCTGACCGAGGGTCAGGATGTCAAGGTTGTAGTCATCGCGATCGATCCTGCCGGAAAGATCAATCTATCCATGAAACGCTTGGAGCCCAAACCTCAGGGAAATGCTCGCCCCAACTTCCGCCGCGATCAGAATCAGAATTCCGGTTCTAATTCCTTCCGCAACCAGTCCCCTCGTCCCCATGCGACACGCAGCAACACCCCCGTGCCACCAGCTGCTCCCAAAACTGCTGACCAACTTTTTGAAGAGAAACTCAAGGCTTTTATGAGCGAATCTGACAGCAAGATCTCCTCGATCCGTGCTTACTCGGATCATCGGACAAAAAGTCGTAGACGCTAATACCTCTGGGCTGTTGTCTTCTGGCAACAGCCCGAATTTGCGTAAAAGTGAGGAAAAAATACCATGCCAACTGTATTGATCACCGGGGGTTCCCGGGGAATCGGTGCTGCTGCCGTTCGCCGGTTTTGCAAGTCCGGTCACAATGTTTACTTTCTGTACGAGAAGGAAACCAAACTTGCCCAAGCACTCTCTTTGGAAACCGGAGCGACTGCCATTTGTGCCGATGTTTCTGATCGTGCCGCTGTCCAAAACGCATTCTCTCAGATCGGCACTATCGATATTCTGATCTGCAACGCTGGTATCAGCATGACCGGTCTGATGAGCATGATGTCCGAATCGGATTGGGATCGGATTTTTGCCGTGAATGTCAAAGGCATTTACAACTGCGTCAATGCTGCCATGTCCGGATTTCTTGCAAAGCAGTCGGGTGCGATTGTTACCGTCAGTTCCATGTGGGGACAGGTCGGTGCCAGCTGCGAAGTTGCCTACTCTGCCACAAAGGGTGCTGTCATTGCCATGACCAAAGCACTTGCCAAGGAACTGGGCCCATCCGGAATCCGAGTAAACTGCGTGGCTCCCGGTGTGATCCTGACGGATATGTGCAGCCAGATCGAGCCGGAGATCTTGGACGAACTCCGCAGCGAAACCCCCATCGGCAGAAATGGAACACCAGAAGATGTTGCCCAAGCCATTGAATATCTTGCCAATGCCCCCTTTGTCACCGGACAGGTTCTGGGGGTAAACGGCGGATATGTAATTTAATTAAGGAGGAACTATTATGAAAATATCCATTGCCTGTGATCACGGCGCCCTTGATCTGAAAAATGATGTCAAGTCTCATCTTCAGCAGCTGGGGCACGAAGTGATCGATTTTGGCACTAACAGCTACGATAGCTGTGATTACCCCGATATGATTGCTCCGGCTGCTCAGGCTGTTGCCAAGGGAGAATGCGAGCGAGGCATCGTCCTTTGCACCACCGGAATCGGCGCATCTATCGTTGCAAACAAGGTGGATGGCATCCGCTGTGCACTTTTGAGCGATGTCCTGTCCGCACGCATGACCCGTCTGCATAATGACTCCAATGTAATGGCCCTGGGTGCCGGAATCATTGGAAAAAATCTTGCTTTGGAGATCGTGGATGTGTGGCTGAGCACTGAATTTTCTGGTGAGGCTCGCCATCAGCGTCGCATTGATAAGGTATCCGCTCTGGAAAAGTGACCGGATCTCCATCAAAATACACACACCCTTAGCCATTTCCGGCTGAGGACATATACAGGATACGGCACAGCTCCCTTTGGGGCTGTGCCGTTTTTGTTATGCAGATTTTGATGTACTTCTCATTTTATCCAGTGTTTATGGGAATAGGTTGAAAAGCTTATGTGTCCAATTTACAAAAATACATGATGTTCGTGTCTACATCATACAGACCTACGGTGAAATTAAACGAGTACCGCTCCAAAATATTCTTATCTTTCTCAGAATGGCGGTCAATCAAAATATAATATCCATTTTGAATTTCGGGCACCTTCATAAACGGGCCCGGAGCAGGACGACCGTCTATTTCCATATCTGAGCCATAAACAATCTCCTGCATGATTTCGTCAAGTGGAAACGCTTTCCACTTAGGATCTTTTTTAATTGCATCCAACACGGAATTATCATTAAATTGGAGAATAATAGAAGTCTTCCCATCAGCAGGAACTCCTCCGTGCGTATCTTCATAAGAGATTTCCGCACCGCCAGATACATCGACATCCAGTGCTTTTGAAACGATCTCCTGCGGAGTTTTATTCCCACAAGCAGCCAATACAACACACATAATAGCTGCTGCGAGCAATACTGGTAATCTTTTCATATTTTCCCTCCAAATCTATTTTAGACAATTCATGCCTTCATAAACCCGCAACAGCCCATCTTGGTCATTTGAACAAATTGCAAAGATTGGTAAAACGCTATGGTTTTCGGGGTGTTGTCTGTCACCAGAACGATCTGCCGGACTTCATGGAAACGCTCCAGTACAGCCTGCACAAGTGCTGTACCAATACCCTTGCGCTGGTACTCCGGCAGCACCAGGATATCCTGAATATATATAATAGTCCGACCATCGCCAACGGTACGGATCAGCCCCAAAAACGTATCGTCCTCATAGGCGGCTAGGGTCAGAAGGGAA
>JARHYV010000115.1 GCA_029258495.1 Faecousia sp.
CCAACCCTATTGACAAGTTAACTTGGCTGTGCTACAATGAATATGCAAATAAAACTTGGCGAACTGAAAGGAGCATCTGATATGGAGAAGGAAGAAGTCCTGAGAAAAGCACAGAGCAAGAAACGCAATCAGCCGGATGAAATGGAAATGGATATTCTGTTAAGAGCCAACCGCGTAGGACTTATAGCAGGTCTAATCCTTTGCATCATTATTATGGGAATAAAGATCTATTTGGATCAGCCTTATCAGGATGTCTATGCAGTGTTCTGCGCCGTACTTTGCGGCCAGTTCTTGTACAAAGGAATTCGCATGAAGATCAGAAGTCTTGTGTGGATCGGAGCCGTTTGGGCACTGACCACTCTCCTTTTAGTGGTCGGGTATTTTATCTAGAGGGTGGGCACAATCCTTCTTTATGAACCGTACAATGGAACCGCCAGAGGATACACGGCAGGGTAGTTCCAAGTCAAAACTCTTGCTTTTTCCAAAGAAATGCAGTATATTAAAGTCGCAAACATAAATTTTGTTTGGAAAATCTCGTATATGAGGGGTGCTGCGATGAGGTTGTTATTGCTTGCTTTTGGATTGGCATGTGTGATCCTTTTCACGATCATGACGGTTTCGATCGTAAAGGATACGAAAAAACGAAAGACATATCGGGAATGCACAGGGCGCATTGAGAAAATTAAGGTGCGAAAGCAAAAGGGATCTGCCTCTGCAAAATCATACCTTACTCCGCTGATCTCATACGCAGTCAACGGACAGACCTATCAGTATACAGGGACTTATGCCACCGGTAAGATGGAGGTCGGGCAGGAAATCCAGGTGCTGTATGACCCCGAGCACCCGGAAAAGGCTTGCAGCAAAAAGGGGCTTTACTATGTTGCCTTTGTCACAGGTCTTGTCGGAGTTATTTTTACAGCGGTTCTTGTGATGATGTCTGTGATCGTTTACACGCATGGTTTGTGATACTTCCGATATGAATAAATCAGATCCGCCTGCTGAATTCAGTCAGCAGGCGGATCTTTGTATGCGTGAAAGGTGTTCGTTTGTAGAATGTAGATGTGAGGTGTCCGGATGTCAGTATAGATTTCAGGACTCATAGATGGCACGGATCGCATTTCTTTGATGCCAGATGGTTCCCCAACACACGGCAAGGCAAAAGCCACCGCAGAGAGTCATGCAAATGCGGAAATCCAAGAATTCCCCCAGTGTTCCGATCACAAGAGAGAGTACACTGCCAACAGCCAAAATCAGAATATCTTGAAAAGCATTCACCCGGGCACGGTAATGATCAGGAATGTATTTCTGAACGGCTGCTTGCCGCATGGTGGCACTGTTGACCCCGAGAAAACCGCAGATCCCACGATTGATCAGCATCAATGGGTAGGGGAGCCACAAAAGGCACATATCCATAGTTTCGTACACATGGTAAACCAAGAAGGAAAAGCCGTATTTCTTTTCAGGTTTCAGGTTCAAGTGATAGCTGAAAAAACCGCCGATGGTTCTGCCCAAAAATTCTGCCACGGAAAATATGGCATACATGACACTGCTCAGTCCGGGAGCGGTTCGGAAAAAAGCAACCATCAAGGGCCCGTACCCTTGGGCTACACCATTGGTCACTGCCATATAGGCATAGATCCCCTGCAATCCTTTTTCTTTTTTCAGATAGGAAAGTCCGTCCTTAAAGTCTGCAAACCATAGGGCAGCAGTATATTTATCCTGCTCCATCCGCGTTTCTTCTACCAAGCGGATCCTGCTTTCAAGAGCAGCGGCAAGTATGGATAGAACACCCTGCCCAATCAAGATCCATGCAACACCTATATGCTCCATCAGAAGGGCGGCCAACGGCATCATCAGCACATTCAGGACGGGGTACAGCGTTGCAGACACGGCATACCCTTTTTCTTCCATACCCTCGGGGATCAGATTGGGGTAGATGCTGTTGTATGCCAGGGAATCAAAGCTGCCCATGCAGGAAAGCAGCAGTGAAAACCCCATGTAACCGAAGAAGGTAAAGGGCTTGCACAGCAGATAAACGCCTGCACCGGCATATAATATTCCGTTGATCAGATCCCCTGCCACCAGAAATGGTTTTCGGGGGTAGCGATCCATCCACGGGGCAAGAAATGTTGGGATGAGGAATCCGGGAATCATCTGGATTGCAAGGATCAGCGATGCCGCAAGGGT
>JARHYV010000145.1 GCA_029258495.1 Faecousia sp.
CCCCTTGATCAGTCAAGGAATAGATTTTTTTGAGCTTTTCAATCATTTGGTTCCACCTCCAATTCTCCAAGAAGTGCTTGTGTTGTATTCGCGATACATCTGTGCATACATCCCATCTTTTTCCAACAGCTCTGTATGGGTTCCCTGCTCCTCTACTGCACCGTTTTTCATGACAATGATATGATCTGCACCGACAACAGTGGAAAGTCTATGGGCGATCATGATCACCGTTTTGCCCCGCATCAGCTCATCAAGCCCACGCAGGATCAGATACTCATTTTCGGGATCTGCAAAGGATGTGGCTTCGTCCAACAGAATAACGGGAGCATCCTGCAAGATGGAACGGGCAAGCGCAATGCGCTGCTGCTCTCCCCCGGACAGATATACTCCATCCGTCCCGATCACCGTATGAATTCCATTCGGCAGTTTTTCCAGAATATCATCGCATTGCGCCGCATGCAACGCATTTAAGATTTCTTCCTCGGTGGCATTTTTCTTACAGAAGGACACATTATCTGCAATGCTCATTTTCAGCAGCTCATTTTCCTGAAACACAAAGCTGAACTGTTTCATCCACATCTGATCGTTCAGCTGCCGAAGATCTTGTCCATCAATCAGGATCTTTCCCTGATAACCATCCCAGAACCGAGCGATCAAGTTTGCCACTGTGGATTTTCCACTTCCAGACGGGCCTACAAGAGCCGTGACAGTACCGGCTTTTGCAGTGAAGGAAAGATGGTTCAGCGCCGGCTCTGCATCCTGCGTATAACGGAAGGTGACATCGTCAAATACAATGTCTGCGTTCTCTGGCGGCATAGCAGACGCGCCGAAATCCTGTTCCGGCGAATTCAGCACTTCTTCGATGGCGTCGAGGGCTTGTGTCGCCATCATCATATTGGAGGAGCTGTTCATGATACGGGTCAGAATGGTAGAAACCAACGGAGTAAAAATGACAAAGAAAATCAGGCTCTGCAGCGCGCCTTCAGGGTTTCCGGAAACATGATACAGAATGATGCCTGCCGGGATCAGCAGAAAAAAGAGTCCATTTACCGCTGTAATATAAACACTCATCGGCGTTTTCATGGACATAACATATTCCATAGAGAACTTCCTATAATTCAGAATGGACTTATAGAATTGCTTAAAGGAATGTACGGTCTGTCCAAAGACCTTGACAACGCTGATCCCCCGGACATACTCAACACCGGCTGCACTCATTTCTGCCATTGCATTCTGATACTGATCGATCAATCCCGTTTTTTCTCCCTTCAGCATCATGGAAAGTGCAACAAATCCGATGATAATCGGGATCAAGCAAATCAGTGACATTCTCCAGTCAAAATAAAACATTCCGCCAAGAAACACAAAAGGCATAACAAAAGACTGCGCCATATCCGGCATCTGATGGGCGACAAAATTTTCTGTACTTTCAACGCTTTTTTCAACGGTCTTTCTCAGCTTGCCACTGGCATTTTCAGAATAGTATTCCAGCGGAACCTTTTCCAAGTGGCGTATCAGTCGAATACGGATCTTGGACATCATATTGAATGCAGTCAAATGGGACAGCAGCAAGCCTGCGCCATAGGTTCCAAATCCCATAGAAATCGCCTTAAATGCCTGCCATCCATATTGAGCCAGCTCGTCAGCCGACACATTCGCACCATGGAGAATCACGGCATTTGCCGCTCGATATATGTAGATGTAGGTGCCTACGGTAATCACGCCGCTGATCGCGGTAAAGATCCACGATAGTACCATGGATATTTTATAGACTTCCGCATATCCCATCAGCCTTGATAAAAGCCCTTTATTTTTCACTTAGAACTCACCCTTTCTTTTTTTACTTGTATGTGATACACTAGGTAACGACAAGTTAGTTCAAGCTAACCATCATCGCTCATGTTACTACCGAGCATCCGCAAGTTCAATAGAATCCTGCGATCCGGGGATGTTCACCGAAACAGTGAGGATGATTACCGACAAAACAAGGAGGTGTACCAGTGAAAGATTTATCCGAGAAACTTCTGCTGCCTTATATCCGTCAGCTTGGCATGAATCTGTCAGACCAATTCTTTTATCGAAACTTTGGAAATACCTTCTGCTGTAATTCTGAAATTGGCGATGG
>JARHYV010000165.1 GCA_029258495.1 Faecousia sp.
TGCCCGAGCCACTGCCACCAATGACCAGAATATTTTTGTTTCTGGCGTACTTGGGTATCTTCTGTCGGCTGCTCATGGTCAGTTTTTCCGTCTGGGTCAGAGGAATGTTCCAGTCGGGGACCGGATCGATGTAGGGGGCAATATCTGCCGCCGTTCCCCACCGGGCACTGCCGTACTCCATGCCCTTACGATACTTCCTGGCGTTCTTGCTTTTGGCATATACCGCAAGCCTCACGATGACTGCTCCGGCAAACCCGATGCTTAGGTCGAACAAATGGAAACTGGGCGCCATACTAGAAAACGCCTCCGAAAAGCCTTGGCTGATGTGCAGCAGCTTTTGAGAGGCGTCTATCCCCGGTGCCAGTCGCATCGCTTGACTTAACTTATCGAAGGCATATACAAAAACGAAATACGGAAGATTAGGCAGAAGAACTTTTTTTAGATTTCCCGTCATCGCTCCACACCCCGATCTTTGGTTTTGACTTTCTCACGCTCCCTGTGTTTCTGTTTGCTTTTCTCCTGTGCCTGAGACAGTTCTTGTTTGATGGATTTCTTTTTCTCCTTCTCCAGATTTTTAGCAGAGAACTCCCGAAAGGCAGCCGTGATCACATCGGCATCCCTGCCCTTGAAGAACACCAGATAACGAGGTATCTCAACAGAGGTGTCCTTTTTCAAGGCGAAATCAATTCCGTACTTCTTGGCGGTAGCGGTAAACGCCTTGATATTCTGGTCGGTAATCTCGATATTGGAAACGCCGGTATTGTGCTTCATAAGCTGCCGGATGGTCTGCTTGCCATGGTGGAGCTGACCTTTTTTGTTCTTCATCTCTGCCAGAACCTTTTTCATTGCCTTTTGCAGAATGCTTGCTGTCATTTTGCTTGTCTCCACACTGATAGCGATCGCGCCTTGGGTGATTTCTTCCTGCATGATCTGTCATCATCTCCTTTCTCCGCTGCCATACAGGTCATGGCTGACCAAGGATGTGTAGTAGCTGTCAATGGTGAGCGGTGCGTTATACAAGGTCGCCAACAGGTATTTTTTGATATTGCGGACATAGGTGGTATTCTCCTGCATCCGGTTAAGTACATACTCAATGTGCGAACTGTTCAGCTTCAAAAATCTGGATTTGACCACTTCCGCCGGATAGTCATCTCCGGCAATGCGGATCATCTCCCGATGGGAGCAGACCGTGTCCACCATAAGCTCCACCAGCTCGTCCAACCGGTCACGATCCACATGGGCTTTCTGAAAAAGAATGTCGTACTCGATATTTTCCAAAATCAGTTCCCGATAGCTGTTTCTCTCCTGCATCCTGTCCGGTCTGATCCGATCCTCACCTCTGGGGGTTGGGGGACTTGATTGGATCGGATTTGATATTTGCGTACTTGATAAATCCGTATTTGATTTTTGGTTACTTGATTTCTTAGTATTTAATTGTGCGGGATTTTCCTGTTCAGGTTCTTCCAAGACAGGTTTCTCCAATACTGGATTTACCTGAACTGGTTTTTCCTGTTTAGGTTTTGGCTGTTCTGGTGAAACAGAACGAGGCTGCTCGAGGATGGTATATTCGATACTGCCAAGCTGACCATTGGCATTGCGTATGCGCTGCCGGATGACATATCCAGCATCCTCCAGTTCCTTCACTGTGGCACAAATGCTGTCCACTCCGTCCCGGCATATCCGAGCAAGACCTTTGCTG
>JARHYV010000200.1 GCA_029258495.1 Faecousia sp.
TTGAATTCACCGGTGGTGACATAGTTTTCGTTGTACTTGGAGCCGTAGTCCTTGTCGGCCAATGCACGGGGCAGATCTTCGATCAGCATGTTGAAACCCAGATTGGGGATCTTCTCCACATCGGTAAAGGGGACAAGGGCAGTCATTGCAGCGCTGTATTCGTTGTACTTTGTTTTTAGCGCCTCGTTGGAGTCCAGTCCACCGGAGTAGCTGTTCAGCAGATCCATTGCTGCCTGATAATCAAAGTGAGAGGCAAGGACTTGCGCTTGGTTCAGCAGGGAATTGACTTCCATCTGAAGTGATTCGCTGGGGCTGATCGTTGTTTCTGTGCTATCGGTGTTCTTTGGGGGCTTTGGTGCTTTGGAACGCTGTACAGAACCGACGATGAATGCAATGATCAGGATCAGTGCAGCTCCGGCAATGATGGCCGGCAGATAAGCCTCCTTAAAGTTCTGCCATTTGCTGCGCCGTCTGCGGTGTCTGACCGGAGGAGCAGCATGGTTCATTTCGTTATTTTCTTCCATGGCAATACCCTGCCTTTCGTGATATTTTAGTTTATTATATCCAAAGTAAATAAAAAAAGCAAGATGCAACCACAGTTTGGCAGGATATATAAATAATCCCCCTGTATTCCGAAGAATACAGGGGGAATCCAGTGGTTAAAATGCATCGCCCTGCCAGATCATGGCATCGGCAACCTTCAGGAAACCGGCAATATTGGCACCGACCACCAGATTACCGGGCTGATCCACCTCCAGAGCGGCGGCTGCAGCAGAGGCATAGATATTCTTCATGATCTGCCGGAGTTTTTCGTCAACTTCCTCAAAGCTCCAGCTCAGACGCTGACTGTTCTGGCTCATTTCCAGACCGGAGGTGGCAACACCGCCTGCGTTTGCGGCTTTGGCAGGGCCGAAGGGAATTCCGGCAGTCTGGAAAGCGGCAGTTGCCTCCAGAGTACAGGGCATGTTTGCGCCCTCTGCAACATATTTCACACCGTTTGCGATCAGGAGCTCTGCGTCCTCCTTGTCCAGTTCGTTCTGGGTGGCACAGGGCAGTGCAATGTCGCATTTGACACTCCAGATCCCTTTGCATCCCGGGGTGAACACGGCATCCGGAACAAAGTCCAGATAGGTGCTGATCCGGGCTCGGTTCACCTCTTTGATCTTCTGGATGATCTTGTAATCGATGCCCTTGGGATCGTAGATATAGCCGGAGGAGTCGCTCATGGCAACGACCTTGCCGCCGAGCTCGGTGGCTTTTTGGTTGGCATAGGTCGCAACATTTCCGGAGCCGGAGATCACGATGGTCTTGCCGGAGAAGGAGTCGCCGGCAGCCTTCAGCATTTCATCGGTGAAATAGCACAGCCCGAAACCGGTGGCTTGGGTGCGTGCCAGACTGCCGCCATAGGACAGACCTTTTCCGGTGAGCACACCGGTGAATTCGTTGCGGATCCTGCGATACTGGCCGAACAGGTATCCGATTTCCCGAGCGCCGGTGCCGATATCTCCCGCAGGAACATCCGTATCGGGGCCGATGTGGCGATACAGCTCGGTCATAAAGGCTTGGCAGAAACGCATGATCTCGGTATCGGACTTGCCCTTCGGGTCGAAGTCCGAGCCACCCTTGCCACCGCCCATGGGCAGTCCGGTGAGGCTGTTCTTAAAGACCTGCTCAAATCCCAGAAATTTCATGATGGACAGGTTGACACTGGGGTGCAGTCGAAGACCGCCCTTGTACGGGCCGATGGCAGAATTGAACTGCACACGATAGCCGCGGTTCACCTGAATATTTCCCTGATCGTCAGTCCATGTGACGCGGAACATGACGACACGCTCCGGCTCAACGATGCGATCGATGACCTTATGCTTTACGATGTCGGGACGGCGCTCTACGATGGGCTCCAGAGAGGTGAGTACCTCTTCGACTGCCTGCAGATACTCCTTCTGCTCCGGATTGCGCTGGCACAGACCGGCATAGATCCCTTGCAGATACTCGTTTGTAATGGACATGGTGATCACTCCTTATATTGAATGAGGGAATTCTAAAATGATTTGTCATGATTATAATATAAAAAAGAGCGAATTGCAACAGAAAAATGCAGGATTAAAATAACGGAATTTCATTGTTCGACATATTCTTAGAAAATTCTCGAAAATTACAGTGTAGAATGACGCTTTAAGAGCATGTTTTTTCATAATGGAAAAGAGAACATCCCCTTGCAAAAAACGCGCAAATCGGTTATGATTAGACT
>JARHYV010000125.1 GCA_029258495.1 Faecousia sp.
GCGCCTGTGTCGAATTCTGCCGGACAGACCAGATTGCCCACATTCTCCAGAACCGCCAGATCCACATCTGCCGTATCCAGCTCCCGCAAGCCCTGACGGGTCATGTCTGCATCCAGATGACACATTCCGCCTGTATGCAGCTGAATGGCTTTGACCCCGGTGGTGCTGATGGTTTCGGCATCCACAGAGGAATCAATATCTGCCTCCATGACCCCGATGCGCATCTGATCCTTCAGCTTTTCAATGGTGCGCATCAAAGTTGTTGTTTTACCGCTGCCGGGAGAGGACATCACATTCAGCAGAAATGTCTTTTCCTGTTTCAGCTGCTCTCTGAGCCGAGCCGCATCTGCATCGTTATCTGCAAAAATGCTCTGCTTGATTTCAATTACCCGAACATCCTTCATCTGGAATCACCTCATCCTAAGAAATTTTTACAGACCGTTGACCTTCAGATTTTTCCGGTATCCGGAAAGCTCTGTGTACATTTCCTGTTTCAGGGGGTTGCGGTGTGTCTTGATAATGCAGATCACCTCATATACAAACACACCTACATTGAATACCAGTGCAGCCGCACTGAGCACCGTCCATGCAGTCGGGCTGTATGTGGGCGTAATGCCAAACACCGGCATAGCCTGATAGTCAACAGCCAGAGAGAACATCCCGAACAGCGCCAGCGTTTGCGCTCTGTGCTGCAGCCAAACACCGGGTTTTACAAAGAATTCTGCAACCGTGCAGCTGAGAACCAGTGCAACACCTGCATACATTGCGCGGGTGGTGACGCAGTTATAGCAGTAGGCAATGTTCCACAGATCATATGCAACGATCCAGAACCACAGCTGATCAGGCCAGACCATATCTCTTGTTTTGGTATTGGATACCCGAATTCCCATCCATCCGGTGAGGGTCAGCAGCAGGAATACACCTGCCGCTGCATTCATCAGGTTCCAAGGCCCGCCCAGCAGAGTCAAACCGGCTGCATCCGTGGTCATGGTCTTAAAGGTCATATAGACCTCGATATCCCGATAGATCGCTTCCAGTATGTTGATCGCAAGGATCGCTACCGGAAAATACCACGCAAACTTGTTCTTCCCCATCTTGGTATAGCGGATCAGCATGAACCCAATGACACCCAACAAGGCCGAATAGGTCTTGAGCACGCCAAACCAGGTTTTACTGGAGGGACTTCCTACCACCTTAGCAGCGATCAGCCCCACCAAAATGATGGGAAGAATGCAGTACATGAAGACAGACAGCTGCTTACTGTGGCGTGTGACCTCGTTCAAGATCACAAGCGCCGCCACAAGTCCCACAAAGCCGAGTATCGTTAACAGGGAATATCCTTCAAAAAAGAACCCCATAACAGCCTCCTTTTCTTTTTACAGCATGATCTCTACATCACCAATGGGATAAGCCTTGCAGGAGTGGATGTAGCCATACTTTTCATCCGCATACCGGCGCAGCATGCCGCGAGC
>JARHYV010000031.1 GCA_029258495.1 Faecousia sp.
TACTCATCCAATGTTCCAGTATATTCCTCCACTGTGTAGCGAGTTCCTGCCGGAATATCCTTAATCTGTACAAATCGAGGCATTCCCGAATTGCCGCCTCTGATCGGCACAACCGCCACGCCATGAGAGTCGAAGGCGATCTTATCACCATCCTGATTTGTAAAGCCGCCGGAAAGCGGATTCCCATTCGGTGTTTTCAATGTGATACGGAACCCGAACTCATCCTCTGTGCTGCTGTTGCTGCCCTCGATCATTTTGAAAATCTGCAGATACCCTGTTGCAGCATCCCGCGTATTGGTAAATGTGACCTTCATCTTTCCATCTGTCGCAGTAGCCAAATCGTTGCCCATTACATCGGTCAGTATATAGCCGTGTTCAACGGGATTTGACTCCGTAGCAGTGAAGGTACCATCCGCAGTCTTTTCCTCCACATGATAATTGACATCACCATGCAGATCTGTAATTGTCACAAAGCCGCTGCCTGTAATCGTAACATCCAGAACACCGTCAATAATATCAACCGTCTGGACATCGCCATTCTGGTTTGTTACCTTACATGTTCCGTTGGGATACATCTGATTCCCCTGTGTCAGTGTCACTCTGAATGTAAATACATCCTGATCAGATGCCGATGCACCATCGATCACTTTCTGAATGGTCAACTCACCGGTCTTCAAATAGGTATTCACAAACTTTGCATCACGCTGCTGTTTTGCAACAATGCGTCCGGTGGAGCCTGTGGAAACCATCGCATAATCCTTTGCATTATCCTCTGTCACAGTATAGCCCATTCCGGCAGGCAGCCCTTTAATGAGGCATGTTTCCCCTGCTGCCAGCGAAAATTTCGCCACACCATTTGTAAAAGCAGCCCCGGATACATTTGTTGTATCTGCATTCGGATCTTCCAGTTTCACTGTAAAATCAAAGCGATCCTGACTGTGGTCTGCAGGTGCCGACTTCACTTCCTTGCTGATCATCAGATCGCCATACAGAGGTTTGGGTTTTGCAGTGTTCAAAAATGCAGCCTTGGCTGTATTATTTTCATCGATCTTGCCCGTAAGATTGTTTTGTGAAGTGAGCGTATAGTCATCATCCTGAGTCAGAGGTGCTTCGCTGACACATAAGTTGTTCCGACGGGAATTTCCTTGATTGTAACCGGCACATTTTTGCTGACTTTTATATTGGTTGTACCATTTTTGAATTTATGGCCGCCAAATTCCCCGTCGAGCAATTTCCCGTCAGGCCCTGTCAATGTTACTGTAAAATCAAACAGCTTATCGGGATCTGCATCCTCTCCGGTCACATCCTTGATGATTTGCAGCTGTCCCAATTTTGGCGCGATGGCTTGATTGGTGATCACGAGCTGACTGGGGTTCTTGTCGCCATAAGATACCTCTGCTTTTAGCTCTCGAACACCTTCAACATTGACTGTAATGGGGATTTTCCCCTTCTGGTATTCAACCATTGGATCGCTGCCGGGGATCTCCTCAATGAAAAACTGGTACTTGCCCGGCTTTTTGAATTCAATCTCCGGGATAATAACCTTACCCTGTGCATCGTTTTTTATAGGCAGATCAAAATCCTGCTGACCATTGTTTCCGGTGAATTTGAAGGAGAATTCCTGATCCTTTACGGGTCGCCCATCGCTCATCTTCTTCTGAATGTTCAGTGTCACCTTAGCGGGTTTGGCATCGATCTTCATCTCGGTATGGTGAGTTACCAACAGATTCTGCTTGTGGGTATTGTAGGGCTTGTATAGGTCAAGCTCGACATCCTTGGGGATCTCAAGATGTTTATCGCGCGAGGCTGCCGCAATATCTGCCGCAAGATATGTAATAGGATCTCCCATGGTCGCTTTGTCATAATGATCCCAGATCTTGACCCGGCTGGGATCTCCATTGCCCAGGCTGTTATCCGCATTCACGGGACTGAAGAAAGTTTTCAGAGCCGTATCATAATCTGTAAACAGCCAGATTGCCATCTGTGTTGCCAGATGCACCGCATCTACAGCACAGTCTTCCGGAATATGATAGAAATCGACTGCACGATCCAGGATCGACTGTCCGTTGAAACTGCCCTGATTTTCCGGAAAACCCAGATGGGTTGCCCAGATGACTGCATTTCGGAAGTTCATATTTTTCATAGGCGCTTCCGCCAGATCATAGAACTCATTGATATCCGCATTATCATATTTTTTCAGATATTTGCTTCTCTTGGGAGCACCTTTCTTTTCATTAAAGCAGAATGCGATATAGGATTTATCATCACCGACAAGCTGCAGCCAGTAATTGGTGGAATCCAACCCCGGAAAGCGCAGATTATATTCCACTGGTGATGCTTGTTTCATATGCATCAGATAGCTGTTTTCCGACCAATAGCCCCAACCCTCAATGTTGTCTTTTTCAACATCCTTGGCTATCGCTGATATGGGCAGCATACTGAGCACCATAATGATCACAAGAACGACGCTGAGTATCTTCCCTCTTTTACTTTTCATAAAATAACCTCCTTGATGTGGCTGTATCAAGCTACAACCTTATTGTCTTTCTACCTTTCTTCATTTATATACAAAATATGTCTGCATATTCCATAAAAAAACGCCAATCATAAAGTTCCGGAATCCCCATCACTTTATGCTCAGCGTTTTAGTATTTCCCTGCTAGGTTACAATATTGAAAAAGGCAGACTGATCCCGTCTGATTATATGTCTATACATATTCCAGATCTCCATGATCATCGCCTCCTTCTACACAATTTTAGGTTTCTTTCATTGCAGTCTCCTGCTGGGCAAGGTCTGCAAGTGTTTTGCTTCCAAAATGATCCTCAAAAATCTTTTGAAAGTCTGTATACATTTTTCTGACCGGACATATCTTTTCCCGATCCAGATTACACGGTACTTCGTCATCTAAGCACGCATTCAGTTTGATCGTTCCTTCAGTTATGGAAAAAACATCCAGAAGTGATATGCTAGACGGATCAACTGCCAAAGAGAAACCGCCTTGGATCCCAGGCTCCGACTGGAGCAGTCCATGGTCTTTCAGCGGTTTAAGAATTTTGGGGAGATAATTCCGATTGATCCCCAGTGTCTCACTGAGTGTACTGACCGATGCCGACCGTTTCCCACTCATCTGCTGACATGCCAAATATAAAAGCACACGAATGGAGTATTCTGTTTGCGAGGAAAACTGCATCGCATCATCCCTTCTAATCCAAACCATACCATGGTGTGGTTTATATAAGTAAATGATAGCACATTCCCTCGAAATATGCAAGAACAATTTGAAATCATTTCGTACACCTCTGAGCGGACTCCCATATGCACCCACCACCCTGCGTTAGATAAGCTAATATAACCCTGTTATAAATATCAGCTTGAGATTCTCCTTCACATGCAGTATAATACCTCATAATATGATTTGTGATCTGATACACTTCCATATTCATTAGTTTCGTCTAAACCAGGAGTATACAATGAAAAAAGATTCAAAATTTCAATCCCTCTCTACCAAGGCAAAGATCCAGTTTATCTGGGATTACTATCGGTGGCATATCCTAGTCGGACTCTGCGTACTTGTGTTTGGCATTTCTACACTGCATGATGTATTCTCATACCGGGATCCCATCCTGAATATCACCATGATCAACTCCTATATCAGCTCCTACAGCCCCGAAGAAACCTTTGCCGACTTTCTTGACACATACGGATATGAAACATTTGACCATGCTGTGATCGTAGATGACGGCATCTATTTCGGCTCTGACCCCCAAACCGCTATGATCAGTTCGCAGCGACTGATGTGCACACTTGCCGCCGGCGAAACGGATATGATCTTCTGGTCATCTGATGATCCTGACTGTTTTTCTCATGATGCCTTTCTCGCCGACTTGTCAACGATCCTGCCTGCTGAGATCCTAAGCGCATACAGCGACGAGATCCTTTATGCGACAGACGAAGAAACCGGCAGCCACTATCCCTGTGCAATCAAATTAGTGGGAAATAAGTGGCTGAACGACTATGGCTACTACACGGATTGTTACATGGGGATCCCGTACCATGCCGCCGAGCTGCCTGTCGTCAAAGATTTCTGTAACTACCTGCTCGGGTGAATGAAGGGCAAGCCCCTCCACGCCCTATCTCTTACTGCTGCTGTCGGTTCCCATTCGTGGCAGACAGAAGGTGTATAACCGATAAATGAAATATAAACTGCCGATGCGTGAGGTCACCTTGCATCGGCAGTTTTCTCATACCTTGCAGCATATGCGTCACCTCTATTGTACTAAAATCCAACGATTGGTATAGAAATTTCTATCCAGATCATACGAATAGTCCGTTCAAATCAGCGTTTTTCCATGCTACAATATGGTCAACAACACGGAGGTGATCAATTTTGAAAACAGCATTCTCTAAAAACATCAGACTTCTGCGCCGAGAGCATCATCTTACACAGGAGCAGCTTGCAGATGCCATGGGTGTAACCGCCGGCGCGATTTATAAATGGGAGCAGGAGCTTTCCACGCCGGACATCGGCATCATTATGGAGCTTGCCAGTTTCTTTGGTGTGTCCGTTGATTCATTGATCGGTTATCGGATGTGCGGCAGCGATAAAGAGCGGATCTTGCGGGAACTGAAAAGAATTCAGAATGAAAAGAGCTGCTACAGCCATCAGGATCTGATTGAAGGCTGGCTCCGCCGCTATCCCAATGATTTTGATATCGTTTATCACTGCGGGCTTTTATGCAATCTGACAGGCACCGAAACCGGCGATAAGCAGATCCTTGCCCGTTCCATTGAGCTGATGACCCATGCCTGCGCCCTGATTGACCAGAACAAGGATCCGGAAATCAGCGAGATCTCCATCTATCGGGATACCGCCATTGCCTATATGCTGATCGGGCAGGAACAGGAAGGCTTGGATACCCTGAAACGCCACAATCCCTGCGGCATCAATAACGATCTGATTGGTCTGGAGCTTGCAACGAAACCGGAATGTCGTGAAAAAGCCCTGCCCTATCTCTCCAAAGCACTGGTGCAGATGACAAGCACGATGCTGCGTTTTACCGTCGGGTACATGAACATCTTCTTCGCCCAGAAGGATTACAATGCCGCTATGCGTCTTCTGAATTGGAGTATTGCATTTATCGATGACCTGCGACTGGAAAACAGGAGCAGTTATCTGGATAAAAACATTGCCTTTCTTTTGGCATTATCTGCCCATGTATACTGTGAGGCAGGTCTTCCCGAGCAGGCAAAAAACTGTCTGAGGAAAGGCAGGCAGA
>JARHYV010000344.1 GCA_029258495.1 Faecousia sp.
AGGATATGATCCAGTTTTCGGTCTTTTTGTGCATACTGGCGATCCGTGTACACCACCACTCCATCACAGATTTCTTCCGCACTGCTGATCAAAGCCGATACGATCTGATCCTTCAGCTGATCTGTATTCTTTATCCCATGCTCTTTCAGCACCGCCCATGCCTGTCGGCATTTCGCATTTAACTCCGGATCCGTCAAAAATCCTTCCCCGAAATAACCATCGATCTGCTGATCAAGTGCATCATCCCGATCCAATAGCCTCAACGAAAGCCATCTGCTATTCAATTTATCTCCTGCTTTCTTGCGTATCACAGGTTCCAGACATCCAATAGCATCTTCGACATAACTTGCGTACCTAACCATATATGGTTGTTCCCCATTATCTTGTACCGCATGATCCAATGTGTCCATCAGTTTATGCAGGCTGCTCTTTTTCCGGGCATTGGTTCCCACCACCGGAACGCCCAATCGTTTGGATAGTAGCGGCAGATCCAATTTCATGTTTTTGCGTCGTGCCTCATCCATCAGATTGACACATACTACTACATTCGGCGCAATCTCTATGGTTTGCAATACCAAATTAAGATTTCTCTCCAAACAGGTCGCATCACATACGACCACAACCGCATCCGGCTCCCCAAAACATATGAAATTTCTTGCAACCTCTTCTTCTGCTGAGTGAGCCATCAGAGAATATGTACCGGGGATATCTACCATGACATATCCCCGGTGCTTTGTTTCACAATATCCCTGTGCACTGGATACCGTTTTGCCCGGCCAGTTTCCTGTGTGCTGATTCATCCCGGTCAGCCCATTGAAAACCGTGCTCTTTCCCACATTTGGGTTGCCTGCCAAAGCAACGATCTGATCATGCGGACTTCTTTTATGAATAAACAGCCCTGAATCCACGGCCTTGAATCCGACCGAATGATTTGTTAAGCCCATTCCCTGACCTCCTATCAGAAAACTGATACGATGATATTTTTACAGTCTTCTGACCGAATTGCTATGACTGCACCTCGGATCAAAAAAGCTGTCGGATCTCCTCCCGGACTCCGACCGATACATTCTATTTTGGTATCCTTGACCAGTCCGATATCAAGAAGTCTGCGGCGCATACTCCCTGCCGTCTTCAAGAATCGAACCACCGCGCACTCTCCGGGACGGACTTGATCCAGCGAAATCTGCTGCGTCATAATCCCAACACCTCCACATAATTTTAGAATAAGGAAACATCTGCCAATATGATATTCCGCTAAAACGCAAAGTGTTCCTTGTATCGCCGAATATGGAGATGAGTGTATGAAAAAGCCAGATGGATTTTATACGATCAAAGGGTATTCTCTACTATCCGCCGGAAACCTGACCAGTGCAATGGAAGATTATCTGGAAATGATCGCCCGTATAAAAGGTCTGGGACATCCGGTTCGTGTCGTAGATCTATCACGACAGCTCCATGTAAAATCATCCTCTGTAACCAAAATGGTTCAGCAGTTAGTTCGTGCCGAACTGGTAAGTGCCCCCAAATACGGGACGATCGAACTTACAGAAAAAGGAGAAGATCTTGGTGCGTATCTATTGTACAGGCATAATGTTCTGCATGAGTTTTTGTGCCTGCTGAACCACACCGCAAACGAATTGGAGCAGAC
This sequence comes from Faecousia sp., assembly GCA_029258495.1. Taxonomy (GTDB): domain Bacteria; phylum Bacillota; class Clostridia; order Oscillospirales; family Oscillospiraceae; genus Faecousia. The sequence continues at coordinate 1,649 of JARHYV010000344.1, forward strand.
AGAGAAAATCGAACATTTTATTGACCGACGAACGATCGAACACCTGGGGGAACTGATCCCAAAGCTAAGGATCTGAGTGTAATCCACATCCATGTACAGCAAAACTCCCGAAGTGAATGCCACTTCGGGAGTTTGAACCTAAAAGCTACGATCGATCAGATGCAGTTACAGTATGCTTTTCAAGCCGGAAACAGTCGCGATATCGCTTTCCGAGGCCCTCCATAGCCGCATCTATCCCGATATGCAGAACCATCGTTTTATTATTCCGACTTCATTGCCCGGAAGGAATTCAGGATGCACAGGATCGCTACACCGACATCCGCGAAGACCGCAAGCCACATGTTGGCAATTCCCGGAATACTCAGCAGCATCACGCCAAACTTGATGATCAGAGCAAATGCAATATTCTGCTTTGCAATGGCGAGCGTCCGCCTTGCAATGGTGATTGCTTTGGGCAGACCGCGCAGATCGTCCTTCAGCAGAACCAGATCAGATGCCTCTACTGCCGCATCCGAGCCGACACCGCCCATCGCCACACCCACGGTTGCCATGGTCAAAACAGGTGCATCGTTGACACCATCTCCCACAAATGCGACCTTTCTTCCTTCGTCCAGCATCTTTTTGACTGCCTCAAGCTTATCCTGAGGCAGCAGGCTGTGCTTAAAATCCGTGAGGGACAGTTTATCCGCCACGAGCTTTGCCGCATATTCCCGATCACCTGTAAGCATGCAGGTTCTCTTCACGCCGTGCTTTTTCAGTGCCTGCAAGCACTCAGATGCACCATCCTTTATGGTATCTTCCAAAACGATGGCACCTGCATAGCTGCCGTCGATCACCGCATAAACCACAGTTGCCCCATCAATTTCCGGGGCTTCCAAGCCCATAGATGCAAGCATTCTCTGATTTCCTGCCATGACGGATCTCCCGTTCACCACTGCACGGATCCCCTGTCCGGGAATTTCCTGCACATCGGACGCCTCAAAAGACTGTCTGCCTTCTCCGGCTATGGCTTTGGCAATGGGATGATGGGATACCCGCTCCACAGCGGCTACCAAATCAAGCAGATCCTCCGTCTGAGAGTCCACACGAACCACACGAAATTCACCGGTAGTCAATGTTCCGGTTTTATCAAAGACAACGGTATCGATATTCGCAAGATTTTCAAGGGCAATTCCGCCCTTTGCGATCATGCCGCTCTTACTGACTCCGCCCATTCCGCCAAAAAATGCAAGCGGCACCGAGATCACCAGCGCACACGGGCAGCTGACAACCAGGAAATTCAGCGCACGATGAATCCATGTTGTGAAATTGAACCCGGTGAACAGCGGCGGTATAAACGCCAGAATGACCGCAGCGATGACCACACTTGGGGTATACTTCTGGGAAAAGCGCGTAATAAGCGCCTCTGTTTTGCTCCTGCCTTCACTTGCAGAATCCATCAGATCCAGAATGTGGGCAACCGTGGAAGATGCAAATTCGCTCTCTGCCCGAACCGTCAAAACACCCGACAGGTTGATGCAACCGGAGAGAACTTTATCTCCGACTGTCACATCCACCGGAACTGCCTCGCCCGTGATCTTGGAGGTATCCACAGAGGCCGCACCCTCTACGATCACTCCGTCGACCGGAATGCGCTCTCCGGGGTGAACCAGCAAAAGATCTCCAACCTGAACATCCTCCGGATCAGCCTCCTCTGCAACCCCATCCTTCAGAATATAAGCAACATCCGGACGCAGGTCCATCAATTCTGCCACCGATTTTCTGGAGCGCTCCACCGCAATGCTCTGGAACAGCTCGCCTACCTGATAAAAAATCATGACGGCAGCCGCCTCAGAGAAATCTCCCAGCAATACGGCACAGCCTGATGCAAGGGTCATCAGAAATTCCTCATCAAAGGGTTTTTTCGCCTTGATCTTGCCAAATGCGTCCCAGATGACATTGTATCCGGCCCCGATCCACGCAGCAAGCAGCAACACATTGCTCACGACCGATCCGAAGTGTTCTGCTGCGATCCCACACAGAAAAAGCAGCAAACCAATCAGGATCTGTCTTGCAATCCTTTTTTGTTTCTTATTCATCTGACAATCTCGCAATCCTTTTCGTAAGACTTTATGATTGCCTGCGCCTGATCCAATACCTGATCGAAATCAGCATCATCCGCCACCGAAATGCTCATACGAGCGGTCATAAAGGTGATCGTACATCTGTTGACACCTGCAAGCTCTGCAATATCGTGCTCCATCTGTGCAGCGCAGTGGGCGCACTCCAGATTTTCCAGTTCAAATGTTTTCCGCATAATTCATTCCTCCAAATGTTCTTTTGCCATTCCCAGAATGGTCTTTACATGATCATCTGCCAAAGAATAGCAGATTTGTTTTCCCTGACGACGATTTCTGACCAATCGGGCCTGTTTCAGGATCCGGAGCTGATGGCTCACAGCGGACTGAGTCGCACTTGCTGCGTCGGTGATTTCCTGAACACACTTCTCCCCATCCAAAAGAACGCTCAGGATCTTGATCCTTGTGGAGTCCCCGAATACCTTAAACAGCTCTGCCATCTCGATCAGCTCATCGTCATCAAAAAGTATATCCGTTTCCATAATTCATCGTCCTCTCATATATTCATATGTATGTTTGTTCACATGTTCATTATACATATAGGATACTCATTTGTCAACAAAAAAATCCGAGCATTTTCATGCTCGGATTTCATGATCACAGCTGCGAAAAAACAGAGCCTAAGCTCTCATGCAGAACCAGGTCGGCTTGTGCATCAAACGGTGTCACATCCCGATTGATCAGCACCAGGCGATTCCCCCGGTAATACCGGATCAGCCCTGCCGCAGGATAGACCGTTAGGCTTGTACCGGCAACGATCAGCATATCTGCATCGGCGATCGCCGAAATACTGCTTTCCATTACCTCCTGATTCAGCGGTTCCTCATACAGAACCACATCCGGTTTCACGATACCGCCGCATGTGCACCGCGGAACACCTTCGGAGGCTTTCACAAATTCAGCAGGATAAAATTTTCCGCATCTTGTACAATAATTTCTGAGAACACTTCCGTGCAGCTCATAAACCCGTTTATTACCGGCCTTCTGATGAAGTCCGTCAATATTCTGAGTCACCACCGCCATCAGCTTTCCCTCTCGCTCCCATTGTGCCAAAACCCGATGGGTCACATTGGGTTCAAAACCAAGCGGCAGCATTTTTTCCCGATAAAACCGAAAGAAATACTCCGGATCCTTCTGATAAAAGCTGTGGCTGATGATCGTTTCCGGCGGATAGTCAAATTTCTGAGCATACAGACCGTCCACACTTCGAAAATCAGGGATCCCGGATTCTGTGCTCACACCTGCTCCGCCGAAAAATACGATTCGTTCACTTTCGCGAACCCATTGTTTCAGTATTTCAATATTTTCCATACCGATTCCTCCTCGCAATCCCGAAAAAACAGGAAATGCAGACGATGCGCTCCGCTTTAGGTTTCTTCGTTCGCAGCTAAAAATTTTGCAGCCTGCTCCCGATCCTCCGTTTCCATCTCTTTCAGCAGTTTCCGATCCTGTTTGCTGCTCAGATCCAGTTTTTCGTACATATCCGGTCTTCTTGCCCGTGTCCGGCGCAAGGATTGCTTTCTGCGCCACTGGGCGACCTTGGCATGATTTCCGGAAAGCAGGATCTCAGGCACTGCTCTGCCATGCCAGACAGCCGGACGGCTGTATTGCGGGTACTCAAGCAGACCATTATAATGGCTTTCATCTTCAAAGCACTCAGGATCTGCCAGAACCCCCGGAACCATCCTGCATATTGCATCCGTTACCGCCATTGCGGCAATCTCTCCACCAGTCAGGACAAAATCTCCCAATGAGATCTCCTCATCCACACATTCGTCAATGAACCTCTGATCGATCCCTTCGTAATGACCGCAAACAAGAATGATATTGTCCATCTTACTCAGCCGGATCGCATCCTCCTGCCTGAAGGTATGACCGCACGGGGACATATAGATCGTATGGACAGGCCCTGCAGCCTCGTCACAGATGCTTTCCCAACAGCGGTACAGCGGATCCGTTGTCATGACCGCACCGCGTCCGCCGCCATACGGGTAGTCATCTACCTGATTCTGCTTGTTGGCCGTGTAATCACGGATCTGATGCGCCTCGATCCGGATGATCCCCCGTTCCTGTGCTCTGCCCAAAATGCTCTCAGACAGGACATCGCCCAAGGTATCCGGAAACAGCGTCATAATATCAACCCTCATCGGTTGCCATCCCCTCAAGAAGCTTTACATCCATTCGGTTCGCTTCCATATCCGTATTCAGAATGAACGCCTTGACCGCCGGGATCATATACTCCCGTTCCCCTTTCACAACATACACACTGTTGCCGGGGTAGTCCAAAACATCTGTAATCAAGCCGATCATGTTATTCTCACAGTAGACTTCCATATTCTTCAATTCTGCCGCAAAAATCAACCCTTCAGGTGCATCATCCCGATAGATTTTCACCGTCTTGCCCTTCATAGCCTGTGCCATTTCCATGGTATCGATCCCGCGAAGCTTGATCAGATTGCAGGTCTTTTGAATGCGGCAGTCTTCAATGGCGTAATCCCTGCCGTCGATCTGGACCCGCTCAAAATCCAGAAGGAAATCGGGGCCGTCCGTCCAGGGCAGCAGTTTCATTTCACCGCGGACACCGTGGGTTGTAACAATTTCGCCAGCATCTATAAATTGGAGTTTCATATGCACTCTCCTTATAATTGGGTATATAACGAGAAATGCGTGACGCAAAACGCCACGCACACCCGTTAATCGACAATTTCGACCGTGACCTTCACGCCGTCGCGCTGAGCAACGGTTTTGACGATGGTACGGATTTCCTTGGCAATGCGGCCCTGACGGCCGATAACCTTGCCCATATCCTCCGGCGCAACACGGAGCTCCAGCACCGTGCCGTCCTCATTGGAAATTTCATTGACAGAAACCGCGTCGGGATTATCAACCAGATTCTTTGCCATGTAAAGCAAGAGTTCTTTCATTGCGCTTCTCCTTTGCGGTAGCCTTA
>JARHYV010000016.1 GCA_029258495.1 Faecousia sp.
AGATGGTGCTTTTTCTTTTACCCTTTTACTCCTCTTCTGCCCTCCCGCAGGAGCAGGACACCCTATATTACACACAAAACCCCCGGTGGCACGAGCTGTGCCGCCGGGGGTTGCCTTTTTTATAGGGACTGAAGTCCACAAGCAGACTCAGCCTGCATTGAGGATCTTCCAATTATTGATATCGAATATGCTGTCCTTCACAGAAACCCAGCCTTCATCATGGAATGTATTGCCATTGTTGGTCAGGGGATCCCAATCCCGTGACAGAGAAATGATCTGCTCCCCGTTGAACTTCGGATCATTGTTAATAGGCTTTCCCGTAAAGGGATTCACTGGGTTGTCAATAAGCCCCTCCATTGCCATCGTGGGCGTGTCCGCATTCGTCATAAAGGTATCAAAGTCCATCTGAAAGCCTTTGCCATTGAAATCCTTTACAAACATCACGGGATTGTATGTTTCCATGTCGATACCATTCAACATCAGATCATCGAAATGATCCAGCCAATAGCCGTGATCCGATGTGATAATAATACGGGTGTTATCATACACACCATTGGCACGCAGATAATCAAACCAGTTGCCCAACTGGATCATCGCCGCCATAAAGGCATGATAGGAGTTGATCTGATTTTCTGTTTCCATGTTGATCTTTCTGCCGTTTACAGTAAAACGATCTGCATGTGCTGCATCATACTCGGTATTATCTACATTCACAGCCGGCTCATAATTGGGAGTCTGAAGCAAGCAGGCATCATGAGTTGTATCATTACACATCATAATAAAGCTGTTCTTGCCACCTTCTGTAACATTGGTAATTGTCGGCAGATTTTGCAGCACAGCATAGGAACGGATAAAGGACATGCTGATACCCGTAGACTTCGTCATTCCATTCTGAACATAGGTATATGCATCTGCTGTCTGTCCATCCTCTGCTCTGGCAAACAGCACATCCACATTGTTATAAGCACCGCGGGTATATAGAGCCGGCTGAACAAACACCGGGGAGATCTTGAAGATGCTGTAGCAGAACAGATTGCGGTACAGTGTTTCCTCAAGTCCCATCTGTGCGCCCTGCGCAACGGACATGTCGTTAAATTTACCCATAGTATTATAGGTATGGACACCCGGGATATAATCAAAAATACTCAAATCCGGAATGTAATTGTAACCGGCATAAGCCGCATCACAAACGGTGATCTCAAAGCCTTCCTCATTGAACAGCGTCGGCATCACCTTCAACGCCTCATCGTGCTTTTTGGCTATGGGTTCATCCGGACGCTTGTTGATCTCCGCCGGGGTATATTCATAGCCGCCGAAGAGTGCCGGCGAACCAAGGTTCGTCGCTGAGCCATAGCTGATGGTGTTGCCATAGTAGGTAAAACCGTCAAATTTTTCTGCCAGTTCCGGTCTTTCATTGAATACATACGGTACATATCCGCCGATTGCCCGATCGAGCATCAGTACAATGACATTCTGACCATCCTTACTCAGAGGAAGGTTCACTACATCGTTGGAGCTTGCTCTCAGATCATCCAGCTTTCCAGATGTGATCGAGCGGATATTCACGATATTGAATACAGACATGCCAAGCATCGCAAGGCTCGCCGCAACCAGCGACAATCTGGCCAGTTCCTCTTTCTTCCTCCAAATCAGATACAGCACACAAACAACAGCAAAGACGACCATCAGGTTCACCACCTGATCGTGCACCGCAAATACAGGCTGAACATCAAACTGAAGTCTTGCCGAGATATTACCATAGTTCGTTCCAAAGAACATGTAGTTGACCACTGCCACGCCGGACAGTGCCCACATGCCGAATTCCATCATTTTCTTTCCGGAGGGGTTTGCCAGCATATAAAAGATGCCAAACCACACAATAAAGATGCCGGCAGCAACCAAGAAGGAATTCAAAATATAGACAAGCGGATTGCTGAATGTCACAATATTGATAAATTCCTGCGGCGAGGCACTGATCAAGGCAGAGGGGATCAGAAGGCCGGTCAAGACCGTGACAAATGCACATGCCACATGGAATGTGATCTTGTTTTTGGCCGTGATCTGAGGGACTTTCTTAGCGGCAGAGTCCTTACGCATGAAGTATGCCAGAACAGGGTACTGCATTGCCAGCGAACCTGCGATCAGCAGCACCTGAACACGCCGGGACGCCATTGGATGCACAAACAAAACAAACACAAGCAGCGCTGCTCCGGTCAAAGAGGACAGGATACTCAGCACAAGCTTTGGCTTTTTGATCTTATAGAAAACATTCTTTGCCAGAGAGAACAGATTGTTCAGCGTCCAGTAGAAGACCAGTCCGGCAGGGGAGTCATACAGCAGCACAAGGAAAATCAAAGCCATTCCATACAGTTGGATCTTACTCTTGAGAGGAAAACCCTTTGTATAGATCATTCCGGCGATCAAATTGATCACCGTCATCAAAATCGGCAGCACATTGATGGTCACTCCGGCGATCACGAGCATGGCATCCGGCGCACCCAAATTCTGGATTGGGCCAAAGGATACACCTTGCAGCAGTTTCAGCTCCGACAGGAAATTATACGCTGCAATAAAGAAAGGGATCTCAAGCAGCAGGGATAATGAGCCTTTCAGCGCATCTGTGGGCTTGTAATGGTTCTGCCGATAAAAGGTCTGCATCATCATGAACCGCTCGTCACCCTTGAAGGTCTTTTTGATGTGCTTTACCCACGGCTCCAGTTTTTCGTTCGTTCTGCGCTCCTCTTCCTGCATGGCATCTGCCTGCTTGTAAAGGGGCAGTACCAGAAAATTCACGACCAGACTCAGAAAAATGATCGTCATTCCGGGGTTCTGAATGATGCGGTTGGCTATCGAAAACAGCACCTCATAAAACAGCTCCAACGGGCCGATCAGAAGATTGTATAATGCGGTAAATACAGTCATTTCATTCTCCTTCCCTGTTATTTTCTATCGCCATTCTCCACAGCAATACAGGATTTTTGTTATTTTATCACAATATATGTATTCATTCAAGGTATTTCCAATGAGATATCCATTATTCAGAACAAAATGCTCTGATATGTGTCGACCATTGGGAGATTCCTGCTGAGTTCCAATAAAACAAGGCAGCTAAAAAGCTGCCTTGTTCTGCACATCATATTAGCCTGCCATATAGCGTCTGATTTTTTGCTTCAGTGCGTAGCCTGAACCGGACTCAAAATAGTTCATTTTAGAGATCCGTCTGGTCATTTTATTGTTGATGAGATGGCGAACCAGTCGGTTGCGTTTCAGCGCATTCTTGATCCTGCCTTTGTTATTCTTCACGGCATTGACCATCTTCATCCCCAGAGAATGTTCTGCTCTGCGGGCATTGAAACCGCACCGCCGCGCCACACGGACGATGGGCATATTGGTTCCGATCCACTTGGCAAGCTTGGGATAAGTTGCCTTCAGATAGGCATCGAACTCCTT
>JARHYV010000355.1 GCA_029258495.1 Faecousia sp.
CAACTACGCCTCTCCCAACAGCATCGTCTATACCAACGAAGGATATATCGAGGACATGGGCGCTGATGCCATGGAGATCCTCTATCCCAAGCTGGATAATTTTGCCGAAAGCTACAATTCCTTTGCCTACCGCAACATGGAGCCTGAGATGCTGGATTACCTGAACACCCTGTGGGAAAATCTGAAAATCAACTGATCATCAAACAAATCACCCCATTGGAACACTCCAATGGGGTGATTTTCTATACCTGATTCCGCCTAAAAGAGTATGGATGCAAAGCAGTCCCCTTCAATGGTAAGGATATCCTCCATAGGGATCAAAGTCCCGTCTGCCATGAGGACACGATGCGTCACCGGATCTATCCGGCGAACGGTTCCGCAAACCGTCACATATTTGCCGCCATCTTTCCACAGATCCTGTTGAAAAAAAGTGATTACGATATTGGGCGACTCCCCAGTCTGCTCCCCGAGAAATCTCAGTTTCTCATTCAGCGTCTGTTGGGCGCTCTCTGTCAACTCGATCCGCTCCTGAGTGAGTCTTGCGGTTTCCGCAATCACGGCATCATATCCCACCAGTGCCGCAAAGGGCGAAAATTGCGCTCCCCGATCCACTGCCGACATATGCGGTCGTGTGGGCGACACATGGTGGGGCATATAGAGCATATCGTCATATTTTCCGCTCATGCCTTGTGTCCTCCGATCTGGCGGTTTCGCTCCACCGCCGTTGCCCCCTCTTCCAGGTTCATCCCCTTGAGGATTGCATTCTTTCCGTATTTTTTCCGAATGTGCAGCATCGCCTGCTGCCGCCGTTTCTCCCGCTGCAGATCCTCTGCCTCTTTTTCCTGCTGCATGGGATCCGTGAAAAAATCCAGCTGCTCACACGGCTTTTGGTGCATCGCCTGACACTCCGGAACAAGATGGTTCGCCACAATGGTGATCCTGCGGATCAGCAGATCCGGGTTTACGATCCTCTGGTAAAGCTCCATCACCGCATCGATGATCTTCATGGTCGAGGAAGTGTGCCCGTTCAGATTTGCCGTTCCATGGGCATGCTTGGGAACCTGCCTGCCATAGGCATCCGTGGTGATCGGCCCTGTGTAGCTTTGGCTGATATCGGGATCTCTCAGGTTCTCGATATCATATCCCACGGTAAGCACCATCTGGTCGGTCACAAGCCCCTTGTCCACCAGATCAAGCACCAGAAGATCCGTCATCTCCCGTGTGACAAGCTTTCCTCTGGCATAGGTGGATGCATCACTGAGAACCTGGCCGGAGCTTACGGAATTGCTCTGGGGTTTATAAGCCCTGATATCCGCCAAGGTGCATGGCTCCCACCCCCAAGCGTGATCGATCAGCAGCTCGGCATTCACACCAAACAGCTTGTACAGCAGATCCTCATTATGGAGGGAGCATCTGGCGATATCCCCCATGGTGAACAGGCCGTGGGCCTCCAGTTTCTTGGCATAGCCTTTTCCCACCCGCCAAAAATCAGTAAGCGGCCGATGATCCCAAAGGTTCCGGCGGTAGCTCAGTTCGTCCAGCTGTGCGATCCGGACACCGTTTTGATCCGGCGGAATATGCTTTGCCCCGATATCCATTGCAACCTTGCACAGGTACAGATTTGTCCCGATCCCGGCAGTCGCCGTGACACCGGAGGTTTCCAGTACATCCAAGATCATCTTCATGGCAAGCTCTCTGGCGGTGCAGCGATAGGTCTTGAGATATCCGGTCACATCGATGAAGACCTCGTCAATAGAATAGACCAAAATATCCTCCGGCGCCACATATTTCAGATAGACATTGTACACAAGACTGCTGCACTCCATATAGTATGCCATTCGAGGCGGCGCCACAATGTAGTCGATCGCCAGTTCAGGATTTTGATCCAGTTCTATGGCATTGTATGATTTTCCGCTGAATTCTCTGCCGGGAGCCTTGCTCCGACGGAGTGCGTTGGCCTCCTCCACCTTCTGAACCGCCTCAAACAGCCGTGCTCTGCCCGGTATGCCAAAGCATTTCAGCGATGGCGACACCGCCAGACAGATCGTCTTTTCCGTTCGGGTGGGATCCGCCACCACCAAATTGGTCGTCATAGGATCCAGTTCCCGGGCAACGCACTCTACCGAGGCATAAAAGGACTTCAGGTCGATGGCAATATAGGTTCTGTGTTTCATACCTGCTCCCCTCTATCCCGCGCGTGTTTCTTCTTACCTGAACATTTGTTTTATTTTAATACACGAAACGGATTTCGTCAATGGAAATTTCATCCGGAACACGAATAACCTGCCCGGGACATGCATATTCTGTAAATGCTGCTGCAAGCAATCCCATCATCTAGGAGGAAATAACCATGAAATATATCTGTGACATCTGCGGCTGGGTCTATGACGAGGACGAAGGCTATCCCGAAGGGGGCATTGCTCCCGGGACAAGGTTCGAGGATCTGCCGGACGATTTTCTCTGTCCGCTGTGCTATGTGGGAAAGGATCAGTTCTCTCAAGCCTGAGCATGCACCAATACGGGAGCATCTAAAAGGATGCTCCCGTATTTTTATAGCAGCTGCAAAATTGCGTCCGTGTATGCTGTGCAGGTTACCGAAGGCTCCACCGGTGACACTGTCAGGGGGCATTCCTGCAGCGCATGCTCCAGACGCTGTGCCTGCTCTGCCCTGCCAATATGACGCAAAAGCATCGCCTCTGCCTTGAGAATGCTTGCCGGATTGGCATAAGCCTGAAGTCCCTGCTCAATCAGACGGGGAGCTGAGCCGTGAATTGCCTCGAACATTGCGTAGCGATCACCGATATTGGCACTTCCCGCTGTCCCGACTCCGCCTTGAAGCTGTGCCGCCTCATCCGTCAGGATATCGCCATACAGATTGGGCAGCACGAAAACCTGAAACCGGTCACGGATCGTTTCGTTCACAAGATTGGCTGCCATGATATCGATATACCAGTCGTCTACGGTAATATCCGGATAGTCCTGCGCCACCTGATGGCAGACCTCCGTAAATTTTCCGTCTGTTTTCTTCATAATGTTTGCCTTGGTGACAATGCTCACCCGGCTCCTGCCATTGTTTTTGGCATATTCAAACGCAGCCCGTGCGATGCGTCTTGTCCCCTGATCCGTCGTGACCTTGAAATCCACCGCCATGGATGGCAGCTCCACTCCGCGGCTGCCCAGAACATATTCGCCTTCTGTATTCTCCCGATAGAATACCCAGTCGATATTTTTTTCGGGAACCGTCACCGGACGGACATTGGCATACAAATCCAGTTCCCGGCGAAGGGTCACATTCGCGCTTTCCATTGTGCCGCCCATAGGGGTCGTCGTCGGCCCCTTCAGCAGCACATCGCAGGTCTTGATCTGCTCCAAAACATCCTTGGGCACTGCCTCGTCCTTTTCCAGACGGTTCTCTATGGTCAGACCATGGATGTCCTTCAGAACGACCGTTCCTTCCTTGATTTCCTGCTCCAGAAGTGCGTGCAGTACCCGCCGAGCCTCTTGCATGATCACAGGGCCGATGCCGTCCCCATCCGCAAGGCCGATGGTCACTTGAGCCTTTGCAGAATAATCCGTTGGCTCTCCATCCATTTTTTCCAGACGCTGCATCTGCTCCAGCAGCAATTTCCGGAAATTGTCACAGGCAAGCTCAAGCTCGTTCATTGTCCGCCCTCCTTTGTATAGTTCAGCAATCCACCTGCCAGCAGGATCGCCTGCTGCCGCCGGGTCAGGTCGCAGTTTACGGTAAATTTCTTCCCCGTTGTTGTGTCCAGAACATCCAAATGCCCCCGTGCCATGCCATCCGAGATCTGCTCCAACCGAAGTACATGATCCTGCTGAACATCGTCATAATCAGAAGGATCGGCAAAGGTGAGGGGCAGGATGCCTGCATTGATGAGATTGGCGACATGGATCCTGGCAAAGCTCTTGGCAATAACGCATCGGATCCCCAGATACATGGGCACCAAAGCCGCATGTTCTCTGGACGAGCCCTGACCGTAGTTGCTGCCGCCGATCAGGATGCCCGGATGCGCTGCAAGCTTTGCTCTTTGCGCAAAGCTAGGATCGCACACCTCAAAGCAGAACTGGGACAGATGGGGTATATTGGAGCGATAGGGCAGGATCTTTGCTCCTGCCGGCATGATGTGATCTGTTGTAATATTATCCCCCACACGCAGAAGAACCTGTCCATCCATCTGCTGTGCGAATGGTTCGGCTTTCGGAAACTCCTTGATATTCGGCCCGCGCAAGACCTCTGCCCGTGCAGCAGCATCCTCATCCAGAGGCTCCAATACCGCAGAGTCATTGACCAGAAAACGCTCCGGCATCTGGATCTGCAATTCCGCCTTCCAGGTTGTCGGATCGGTGATCACACCTGTCAGCGCAGATGCAACTGCGGTTTCCGGAGA
>JARHYV010000262.1 GCA_029258495.1 Faecousia sp.
CGTGGACGATGGCACCGTGACCGATGGTGCAGCCCCTGCCGATGGTGGTCTGCTCGTGAAGGATGCAAAGATCCTGAATATTCGTCCCTTCTCCAACAAGGATCTGCCCGTGATCTCCCCGGAGGACGGCGCCGTACCAGATATTTACATCGGCATGCAGCTGCACATCTCCGGTAATGACGGCATTTTCTGCCAAATAATAGATATTTTCCATGGATATCCCTCCTGATAAGCTGATGCTATCACAAATTCTCCCCGGGCGCAACAAAAAGGAGCGGCCCATGGGCCGCTCCTTTTGCAGGGGTTCAGGGTTTGTTTTCGTTTTCCGGAATACGGGCACTGGTTTTGCCCTCCAGATGGATCTCGCCTGCGCTGATCAGGGCGCGCTTGGTGAGCACGGGGCCGACCAGCTCATAAATCAGAACGGAGAACAGCACCACATTGCGCACCATGGCACCGTCGCTCAATGCAACGGCAGTCTGCGCCATGCCCAGAGCCACACCCGCCTGAGGCAGCAGAGTGATGCCGATGTGCTTGGTCACATTGTCGGGGCAGTGGGTGAAATGGCAGCTGATGGAAGAGCCGAAGTATTTGCCCAGAGAACGGAAAATAATGTAAATGATGCCCACCATGGGGATAATGGGATTTCTGAAAATGTTCAGATCCAGTTCAGCACCGGAAATGACGAAAAACAGGATGCTCAGGGGAGTTGTCCAGCCATCCACGCGGTGCATGAGTTCTTCGGAGAAATCGCAGATGTTGCAGAAGACCGTTCCGGTCATCATGCACACCAGCAGCAGGGAAAAACCGATATGGACTCCGCCGATCTGGAATTCCAGCATGGAAAGGCCCACGGTGAGCAGCACGAATGCAACGGAAATGGACATACGCTTACTTCTGGAGTGGAAGAATTTTTCCACCTCGTTCAGGGCAAAGCCCATCACGGCGCCCAGTCCCAGAGAGAGGATGACCTCCAAAAGCGGCTCGATCACCACGCCTACGACGCTGATGGTGCCGTGCTCCAGAGCCTCGGCGATACCGAAGGATGCAGAAAACAGCACAAGACCCACAGCATCATCGATGGCGACCACCAATAGCAGCAGCTTGGTCAGCGGGCCGTCTGCCTTATACTGCTTGACGACCATCAATGTGGCGGCCGGTGCAGTGGCTGCTGCAATGGCACCCAGAGTAATGGCAGAAGGCAGGGAAAGGAAGGCAGGATTGATAAAATGCAGGGCGATCAGGGCGATATCCACCACAATGGTGGTGAAAACAGCCTGAAAAATACCAACGGTAATGGCCTGATGACCCATGGTTTTCAGCTGACTCAGCCGAAATTCGTTACCGATGGCAAATGCGATAAAGCCCAGTGCGGCTTGGGAAAGGATGCTGAAATTTTCCGCCTGCTCCAGTGAATGGAACCCGAGTCCGGAGATATTCAGCCGACCCAGACAAAATGGGCCGAGGATCAGACCGGCCACCAGATATGCGGTGACGGCAGGCAGGGACAGTTTCTTTGCGACACGGGACATCATCAGTCCACCGATGACGCAAACGGCAATCACAATTAAGTATTGCTCCATAAAATCACTCCTTTTTTCTCACAAACACTATAATGATAGCACTTTGAATAGGGCAGTACAACGGCAAACCTCTACAAATTATGAACGAACTTTTCGTATATAACTGCTTTTTTATACAATGGCTCATGGAATAGGGAAAGGGAGAGATGTCCCATGGATGGGGAAGAAAAGAAAAAAAGAGGAGCCGATTGTATCGGCTCCTCTGAGCGTAAATCCAATGCATCTGCCTGCATCCGAAGGTCAAAGCAGGAGAAAATGCAGACAAGGTGCAGAGTTTCCTCTGCACCTTTGCCTTAAAAAGTACGAATATTTAACCTAAATAGGGGAAAAGCTTACTTGAAGTAACGGTTCAGCAGACCCTGCAGAGCCTTGCCGTGGCGAGCCTCGTCACGAGCCATATCGAGAACGGTGTCGTGGATTGCATCCAGACCGATCTACTTAGCGCATGCAGCCAGGTCGACCTTGCCCTGAGTTGCACCGAACTCGCACTCAACGCGCCA
>JARHYV010000357.1 GCA_029258495.1 Faecousia sp.
GTTCCCAGATCCGCTCCGCGAACTTCTCAATAAAATATCGGTCATGGGACACAAACAGCAGGACACCTTCAAACTCTTCGATCGCTGCCTCGACCCATTCTCTGGATGCGATATCCAAGTGGTTGGTTGGCTCATCCAGGATCAGAAGGTTGATCTTCTCATCCATCAGCATACACAGCCTCAGACGGGACTGCTCGCCGCCAGAGAGATTTCCAACGGTTTTGAACACATCATCCCCCGAAAACAGAAATGCGCCCAGACGGTCACGGGCCATCTGTGGAGAGCAGTTCTTTTCGTACAGCATCGTATCGTAAAGTGTGCGTTCCGGATGATCAAAGTGGATGATCTGGGGCAGATATCCCCATTTTACCGTGGGCCCGAACTGGATCTTGCCGTTGAAATCCTCGTCGCCCAGCAGGCACTTGATGAAGGTCGATTTTCCCGTACCATTGTCCCCCAGAAGGGCGATCCGCTCACCCCCCTCTACCATCAGGTTCACATCGGAAAACAGCTCCCGATCTCCAAAGTGCTTTTCCATGTTCTTGATCTTGAAGACCACATCACCGGAGAAACTCTTTTCCCCAAAGCTTGCCTTCATGGTCTTCTCTTTCGTGGGACGCTTTGTCTTTTCGATGCGCTCCATGCGGTGCTGAATGGACATGGCACGCCGATACAGCGTGCGGTTGTTGATGCCCCATCCCTTCATGCGCTCCATGGTATATCCCAGCTGCTTGAGCTTTGCCTGCTCCTGTTCGTACTGTTTCAGCTGCAAATCGAAACGCGCCTGCTTTTCGTCAATATAGAAGGAATAATTGCCGGAATAAAACTCCGCATGCCCATCCGAGATCTCAATGATCCGGTCGGCAATCTGATCCAGGAAAAATCGGTCGTGGGAAATTGCCAGCACAGTTCCCTTGAAAGTATGGATATAGCCTTCCAGCCACTCCACACTTCGCAGATCCAAATGGTTTGTCGGCTCATCCAACAGCAGGATATCCGTTTTTTCCAGCAGCAGGCGTGCAAGGTTCATCCTTGTCTTTTCTCCGCCGGAGAGGCTGTCAAACTCCTGCAGACGCTGCTGTTGGGTGATGCCCAGACCGTTGCAGACCTTGTCCACCTCTACATCCATATCGTAGCCGCCGCCGGTATAAAATCGGTTGGATAAATCATCATACTGGCGCAGGATATCTTCATCCCCCGAGCCCATTTCCGTTTCCAGACGCTCCATCCTTCTGCGGATGCTGTACAGTTCCTGAAACGCACTGCGCAGGACATCCTCTACGGTGTACCCTGTCGGAAATTGGGGGATCTGGGAGATCAATCCGAGTTTTTTATTCGGATTGACATAAACTTCACCATCGTCATACTCCATCTGTCCGGTAAGGATCTTGAACAGTGTGGTCTTTCCACAGCCGTTCCGGCCCAAAATCGCCACGCGTTCGCCCTCTTGTACATCAAACGAGAGCCCATCCAGAAGATTTTCTCCGATGACAAAGAATTTTATTAAGTTCTTAACCTGTATATCAATCATCGATTTGCTCCATCATGTGTTTCAATTCATCTAAGCCATACAGCAAATTCAGAGCCTGAAGCATCGCATTGGTGCTCATATGCTCCGGAAGTTTCAGTTTTTTCAGGAGCATCTTGCGGCGCTGTTCACTTCCTGCGCAGCCGGAAAGCCCCAATACAAACAGATCCTGCTTGGTGATCTCCTGAGTGGATTGGGAGGAAGACTCCCCCTCTATGGTCGCACCTGCACGGCGAAGGGCATCCAGAATTACCTCTCGGCTCATTCCCTCAACCCCAAGCTTGCCCTCTTTGCCCGCCTTTGCCTTTCGTTTCTCCTTGCCGTAGACATCCGGAATATAGGCATGTTTCAGCAGCTGAGGCTGAATTGCACCTTTCAGAAAGTTGCGAATGACAAAGCCTGCTCCATCTGAGTCTGTGAACACGATCAGCCCCCTTGACTGAGCCACCCGGCGGAGCAGATCCAGATTTTGCTTGTCCTTCATGATCCCAAAGCCGGAGGTTTCCA
>JARHYV010000222.1 GCA_029258495.1 Faecousia sp.
GACCCCTTTAAGCGTGTGCCGGTCAAGCCCAAGGCTATGAATTTCAAAAAATACGATGAGGATGACTTTTCCCTATAAAAAGCAGCCTGCTTTGTATATCTACGAAAGAATTTCGAGGAATGTTCCAGATGAACGAACCTCGGAATTTTTATATTCGGAGCCATATACGGCCATTCAGATTTCGGTTTCGTCAAATAGGACAGATATCTTCAATTCTGCAAAATTTTTCAATCAGTTGTAACATTTCACAAAATTGGAAGTCCTATATGTGTACCGAGGATATCGGAACATCTGGAAAGGAGGCAGAGTGTGTGATTGATTTTGAGAAGGTCTATTCAGAATACTACGACACCGTCTATCGCTACATTCTGTCCCTTTGTAAGGACGAGGCATGGGCAGAAGAGATCACTCAAGAGGCTTTCTTCAAGGCATTGAAAAAAATCGATTCCTTTCGGGGTGAATGCAAGCTGAGCGTTTGGCTGTGCCAGATTGCAAAGAACACCTTTTATACGCAAGTGAAAAAAACGCAGCATCGAATGCGCAGAGTCCGTGCTCGATTCAATACCGATTTACGATACCGTGCAGCAGGATCTCATGCGTAAAGAAGATGTGCTTGCCATCCACAAAGTCCTGCATACCCTTAACCAACCATATCAGGAAGTATTCTGGATGCGTACATTCGGTGAACTTTCTTTCAAAGAAATCGGCGATATCTTTGAGAAAACCGAAAGTTGGGCACGGGTTACTTACCACCGAGCCAAAATGAAAATAAAGGAGGGATTTCAGTGAAATATCCATGCGATGTGATCCGTGATCTGCTGCCGCTTTATGTGGATGAGGTATGCAGCACAGAAAGTCGAAAAATGGTCGAAGACCATATGACGCAATGCCAGGAGTGCAAAGCTTATATGGACTCCATGTCGTGTGACAGGTCGCAAGCGGATACAGAGATCCGGCTCGATCCGTCGATCGAAAAGCGAAAAGCTGCATCTCTGCAAAGCATCAGAAAAAAACTTCTGCGTAAACAGATCCTGACCGCCCTTATCACCCTTGTAAACATTGTTTGCATCGGCGCCGCTGTTGTCGGAGGGCTTAAAAGCGCAGAGCGCATTGTTGTTTACAAAGATAATCTTTCGGTTTCCATGGTCGATGGAAATCTGATCGGGCGGCTGTATGGAAGTTCCTATACTGCACTGAAAATCAAGAATATATCCGTCGACAGCGGTAATTCCTCTAACTATATTTTCTACAAGCTTTCAGATACCGTTTGGGATGATATTTCCACCGACGATGGTATGATGACGGAATATATGATCTGCCCGAAAGATAAAAATGCCGACATGATCGATCGTGTTTATTATTATACCGGTGACTTTTCCGAACTTGAAAATATGGATGATGAACAGCTGCAAGCCGTCCTTCAAAACGCTGTCTTACTCTGGGAGAAGGAACCCTGATAATCGATAATGCTGATGTACCAAGGTACATCAGCATTTATTTTTTGTAACAAAATAAGAACTTGATGGTCATAGAAGTAGAAAACAAAAGGGAGTGATTTCTATGGGGTATCAGATGAAACGCGCGTGCAGACCGTCAACCATTCTGCTGATCATCGGTTTCACTGTTTCGTTAACAGCTGTATTTGTCGGGATCAGCACGATCAATACAATACTTCCGGAACAAATATCTTCCGGAACCGATCTGCCCATCCTGCAAACCATGCGCAATACCGGTTTCACGCTGTCTATCTCAATTTATTTATTTTCCATTCTGAATAGTTTTGCTGTAACAAACTACTGGATAATCACCAAGCGACAGAACTATGCAATACGAAAGGCATTCGGGTGGACAAACAGCCAGCTGATTGGATTGATCCGAAAGGAATTGACAGAAATCCTGCTGATCAGTTTCATCCTTAGTTCATGTGTGCTGATGATCCTTTCTCATATGGGCAATCCCATGTTGTCCATCCGCTTGACCCCTGCTTTCATCGTAGAAACCATCGTACTTCTTTTGATCACTTTGCTCCTTTCGATGATCGTCCCAACATGGAAAATGGTAAAAATCGAACCTGCGGAGGTGATTTCACTGTGATTGCGATTTTTGAAATGGCATGGAAAGAGCTGAAAAAGAAAAAGGTCTATACCTTGCTTTTACTCCTTGTGTGTATCATTGCGATGAACACCGTGGTGACTGCGATCACAAACACGACCGCTGAACGCTATCAGCAGAAGATGTTGGAAAGAAATCTTGGTTTGGATATGCAAAATATCCTCCGTCTTCATTATACCCAGTCTGCTGAAACCCAAACTTTCGCTGAGGGTATTCCGATGTATCTGCAATATATCTCAAAACTGAACGGCGTAAAAGCAGTCGGACAATTCCAGCGGACAGGGACGCATTTTGAAGAGCTGCAAACCATGGATGAATACATCAGAATCAACCAAGTCCTGCGACAAGGCAGAAAATACGAAAACCATCCAGATACATCCGATGTGATTTTTGTGGATGAACCACTCCTGTCCCTGGTAAAAACAGGGGTGACAAAATACAAGAAAACAGAAAGCGGAAAACTTCCGATCATTGTCAGCGAGGCTTTCAGAGATGTTTTGCCCATAGGTATGCTCCTGACAGAAACTCAGACCAAAGCCATATATGAAGTGATCGGGTATTTACCAACGGGAAATCAATGGGTGGACGAAAATGACTTGGTTCGCTTTCCGCTGGAGTCAATGGACGGATGCTTTCTTGCACCATTTCCGCCGCAAGCCAGAACAGACATCCTGACACAGCTCAGTTGTCTGCATAATACCTTTATCCTCACTTCCGAAAAAGCGGATCTGGATCAGCTGATGACACAGGTCGAAGGATATTCCATTTCCCACGGATTTCACGCTGTCGCTGCAAGCATCCGTGACGAATACGAAACCTACCAAAATGAGATAAATCTCTACAAAATCAAGCGGATTGCTCTGGCGGTATTTATCTGCGTAATGGCGGTCAGCTCTGTGATATCTGTTTTCACAACAAACGCAATTCTGAAACAACGCCAATATGGGATCTACCTTGCCAATGGATTTACAAAAAATGAAATAGGGCTAGAAATCCTTATGGAAATATCGTTGCTGGTCATTCCTTCTGCGCTGATCGCCTGGATCGCCAATCTCATTCAATTAGCCGGAAGTGATGAGATCGGGATCAAACTGTTCCGGGATGTCCTCTTGACTGCACATCTGGAATACACTTTGCCAATCTGCTTATTGGCTGCGCTTACCGTCGGACTTATATCAGCTGTCCTTCCGGTGCTCAAAGTATTTCACAATCAGCCCAGTGACTTGATGGGAGGTATCGGACATGGCCTTGATTGAACTAAAATCCCTGTACAAGGAATATCGCAGCGATGATGTCGTAACCCCTGCGCTGTGTGACATCAATTTGGAAATCGAAACAGGCGAATTTGCCGCCATTATGGGAGCCTCCGGATCAGGGAAAACAACCCTGCTCAATATGATCGGCTGCATGGATACGCCCACCAAAGGAAGTTATTATTTTGATGGCGAAAACATGAGCCATGCAAATGAGCATGCTCGTGCCTCAGTCAGAGGCAAACGGATTTCATTCGTATTTCAGAATTTCGCATTGATCCCTGAATATACAGTCAGTGAAAACGTTGAAATTCCCTTGATGAAACGAAAACTCACCAAACAGGAACGGAAACAATGCGTTGCCCACGCACTGGAGCTTGCGTCTGTTTCGGAGTTAGCGGAGAAGAGACCGATGCACATTTCAGGCGGTCAAAAGCAGCGTGTCGCGATTGCAAGAGCGCTTGCATGCGGCGCCGATGTGATCCTTGCTGACGAACCGACCGGAGCGTTGGACTCTAAAACCGGAGCCGAGATCATGCAGCTGTTCACCGAATTAAATCGTCAAGGAAAAACCGTTATTTTGATTACGCACGATCAGAATGTCGCTGCTTATGCCAAACGACTGATTTCAATCGAAGATGGGAGGATCGTAAAAGATGAAAAATTGTAAGAAAGTCATGGCATTCACCTTCGCCGCGTGTTTGATTTTCGCATTATCCGCCTGCACCCGGCAGGATTTCGAGAAAGTGAGAAGTATCGAATATCATTTTCTGCAAGAGGAATACGAAGAAACCTACAACGAAATATCCAAAACGATCAAATTGGAGCCCGATGCTAATCATAAAATCAATATAAACGCATCCTGTACAAGCGGAACGATCATGATCACCATCCGTTACACCGATACACACAATGAGCTGCATGCATTTCACATAACCGCACCCTGTACAGAAACCATTGACATACCGGTCGGTACTACTACCTCTGTGGAAATAACAGCAAAAATCGATCCAAAAACACAGGGGGATCTAATCATAGATATATTGACCGATCGATAACATGCTGGGTCATGCACAAATCCGCCGAAATTTATCGTTCTGCCCTCAACCCGCTGCTCGTCAGACTGTAAACCGTGTCACAGACCTCAGCAATATATTTTCGGTCATGGGATATGCTGATGATCGCTCCCGGAAACTGCCGGAGCAGCTCTCGGATTGCTCTGCCTGAAAGCGGAGAAAAATTCCGGGTCGGTTCATCCAGTATCAGCACATTATCTCCGTTTCGGATCATTTTCAGCAGCAGGATCTTTGCTTTTTGTCCGCCGGAAAGGTCAGAGATCCCATGATCCATCTCTTCATGGGTATAGCGCAGTGTCCCCAGAAGGGTGCGGATCATCGTGCGCTCCTGATGTGACCCGATTTTGTCCAGAAATTCTACCGGAGTCATGGTCAAATCCAGCTCCTCTTCGTAATTCTGAGGCATATAGCCTGCCTGAATATCCGTCCGTGTCAAAAGTTCTCTGCTGATTTCCTTTAGGAGTGTGGATTTCCCCACTCCGTTTTTACCGATGATGCAAATTTTTTCGGAACCTTTAACAGTCAAATGAAGGTCTTTCGCCAATATGCGATGGGTTTTGGGTGCCGTCAAACAGTCCAGATGAAAGTCCAGAACCATCTTCCCTGCCGGGATCGCCGCCACATCTGGGTTCAGTTTTATGCTGATAGCCGTTTCCATGATGGGCATTTTCGTCATCTTCTCATCTTCTTTTGCAAATCTGCGCTCCATCGATTTGACGGCATGCATCTTTTTCTTTAGGAGTCGTCCCCCGTGGGGATCCCCTCTGGAAATGTTGTTTTGCTCATGCTCCACTTTCTGAGCGATACGGCGGAATTTCTCGTCCCGTATCTGTTTTTCTCTTCGCTCCCAGATCGCCTGCTGTTCCTGTTTGCGGAAGCTCTGGCTGCGATGCTCCAGATATTCCGCATAGGACATTCGGAATATCCCGCACCGGCTCTCTTTTTTTCCATAAATCTGCTCCATATGGAGGATCACATTGGCGGTATGCTCAATCAGCACTTCATCATGGGAAATGAACAGTACAATTCCGTTCCATTGCTGTATCAGCTTTTCTAGCCATGTTAGAGTTTCCATATCTATATCATTGGATGGTTCATCCAAAAGCAGCACCGTTGGTTTCGCCATCAGAAGTCTGAGCATCTGAACCTTTATTCTTTCTCCGCCGGACAGCGTTCCTATTTTTTGTTCGCTGTAAAAAATATCTGCCGAGAAACCCACCTGTTCTGACAGCTTTCTCAGATCGTCATAGCTCTGATCAAAAAAAAGAATTGCAGTCCGAAAAATAATCGTATATAGTCAATTCCCTGCAGAACTCCGGTAGTTCCTGAGGCAGATAGCCCACACATTCCTGTCCCAAAATCCGCTCTCCCTGCACTTCGGCATAAGGATCGACCAACGCAGGATCGTAGATCCACTTCAGAAGGGTGGACTTTCCGTTTCCCTCTTCACCAATAATAACTGCCTTGTCCCCTGCATTGAGGACAAACGAAAAGTCATCGACCAGTGTCCGCAGGTCTTTTTTGTGAATAAAACGCACATGCTTGATCTGTAACATATAGCCTCCTTGTCTTCGCCGCCGAAACAAGAAAAAGTGCCTGTTTTCAAAGCCGAAAACAGGCACAGCAATACATACAATTCCCCCATATAAAAGGCTGAGAGTCATGTGTATCCACCAGTATCTCATTCGGCATAACAGATAAGCCCCGTGACAACCCGAAATTGTCCGAAGCAATTCATGTTAACGGATGAAATACTCAGTTTCTCATTTCACACCTCTACGCCAATGCGCCTTTCACAAGTGGTGTACCTAATATAGCATCTCCTACCGAATAAATCAACCCTGCGATCAGGAATAAAATCTGTTTCTTTTGTCAAATTTCCGTCGAAAATACCAACTGGTGCAAAACGGGACTG
>JARHYV010000243.1 GCA_029258495.1 Faecousia sp.
CAGTCCCGAATATGGAGAGCGCAAGAAGTTTCTCCGAAATCTGCAAGGAAAGTCCTCTGCCACTGGTAGCGGATATCCATTTTGATTACAAGCTTGCGATCGCAGCCGCAGAGGGCGGTGCAAGCAAGATCCGCATCAATCCCGGCAATATCGGCGGAGAGGATCGGGTCAAGGCGGTCGTTGATGTGTGCAAGGATCGCAAGATCCCCATCCGTATCGGCGTCAACGGCGGCTCCCTTGAAAAGGGGCTGTTGGAAAAATACGGACACCCCACAGCACAGGCACTGGTTGAGAGTGCGTTTTCCCATCTGGCACTGTTGGAGAAATACGGGTTTTATGATACCTGTGTGTCCATGAAATCTTCTACGGTTCCCACGATGGTGGAGGCATGCAAGCTGTTCAGGAGCAAGTGCGACTATCCGCTGCACATCGGTGTAACGGAAACCGGCCCGGAGCGTGTCGGACTGATGAAATCGGCTATGGGTATCGGCGCACTGCTGTTGGATGGCATCGGCGATACCATTCGTGTCAGCCTCACAGCGGATCCTGTGAATGAGGTCTATGCGGCAAAGGATATCCTGAAAGCGGCAGGACTCCGCAAAGAGGGGGTCAATATCATCTCCTGCCCGACCTGCGGCAGAACCAGAATTGATCTGATCGGTTTGGTAAACCGGGTGGAGGATGCACTGAAGAATTGTGAAAAGCCGATCACGGTTGCGGTCATGGGCTGCGTTGTGAACGGCCCCGGTGAGGCCAGAGAGGCAGATATCGGCATTGCCGGCGGAGATGGCTGGGGCATGATTTTCGAAAAAGGGGAACAGGTAGAGAAACTGCCCTATGATGAACTGCTGGATGCACTGCTGAAACGCATTGAGAAATTCTAAGGATTACTTATGACAGAAAATGTACTCTTTTTGAATATGTTCGCTCTTTATCAGCCGCCGGAGTCAGAGGCACTGCTTCTGGCTCAGGCGGCCATTCGCGCGGCACAGATCGATGCCCACAGCCGGACGATCTACCTTGAGCTGGAAACACCGAGCTATATTTGTCAGCATATGCTGAGAGAGATCTGCCGGAATATCGAAATGTGTTACGGCCTGAAGGAGCTGATTGTCAATCAGTATTTTCCGGCGGATCAGCTGCCGAAAATGGATCAGGAGGATTTGACAGCCCTGTTTGTCGAGGAGAATTCCATGTGCAAGGGCTCTCTGGCCGGTGCGGTGTGGGAATGGTCTGGGCTGAATTTGACCATTCGGCTGAAGGCGAACGGAAAAAAGCAGCTGGAAGAATGTATCCCGGCTGTTCGGAACAAACTCCATGAGATGTGTGGAGAAATGGTAGATATAGAAATCGTATCCGGATTGGATCTGGAAGGACAGGCTCTGTTTGATGCCATGGAAAAAATGCGCATCGAGATGGTTGCAAGGCAGCCACAGCCTGTGTATGCCGAGAAAAAATCTGCTCCTGCAGCGGCACAGGCACAACAGGGGGATACCTTCTATGGCAGACCCTTCAAGGCGGTCAGCGTCCCCATGAAGGATATTAAATTGGATATGGGGATCGTTGCGGTAGAGGGACGAGTCTTCCATATCGACCATAAGGAACTGAAAAAGCGCAATGCATGGGTCATCAACTTTGACATGACGGATAATACGAATTCCATTCGCATCAACAAGTTCATGGAGGCCAATGAGGCGAAACCCATCTTGGAAAATGTGAGTGTGGGTAGTGTCTTGAAGGTTCAGGGCAAGCTGATGATCAATCAGTATGATAATGAAATGGTTCTGAAACCCAACTCTATGATGCCCGGCTCCATGCCGGAGCGGCAGGATACAGCAAGTGGGATGAAGCGTGTAGAGCTGCACCTGCATACGACGATGAGCAATATGGATGCGCTGTCTTCAACGGCGGCGGCTGTAAAGCAGGCTGCGGCATGGGGACACCGTGCCATTGCGATCACCGATCATGGTGTTGCGCAGTCCTTCCCGGATGCCATGAAAGCGGCATCCAAGGCCAAGGTTGCAGGTACGGATCAGAACATCAAGATCCTGTATGGTGTGGAGGGCTACTTTGTCAACGATGTGGATGATCGGATCGTTGTTCACGGGGACAGGGACACTGCCTTTGATGAGGAATTTGTGGCATTCGATCTGGAAACCACAGGCCTTTCCTCCCGAGAAGACACCATCATCGAAATCGGTGCGGTGCTCATCAAGGAAGGAAAAGAACTGGATCGCTTTCAGACCTTTGTGGATCCGGGCAGAAAGCTCGACCGCAAGATCATCGATCTGACGGGCATTACGGATGAAATGCTGATCGGCGCACCAAAGATCGAACAGGTGCTGCCGGAGTTTTTGAAATTTGTAGGGGATCGTCCGCTGATTGCCCATAATGCGGATTTTGATGTGGGATTTGTCCGGGAGGCAGCAAAACGCCAGAAACTGGAATTTACGCCGACTTCGGTGGATACCCTGATCCTCTCTCAGAATTTGCTGCCTCAGCTGAGCAAATTCAAGCTGAATATCGTAGCAGATGCACTAAGTCTGCCGGAATTCAATCACCACCGGGCGGCGGATGATGCCGTGACCTGCGGTCTGATTTTTCATCGTCTGGTTGACAGGCTCAAGGAAATGGGAATGGATCGTCTGTCCCAGATCAATCCGGCGATGCCGGAGCTGCGGTCAAAGAACCGGATCGATAACCGTCATGCCCGTCATATCATCCTGTTTGCAAAAAATCAGGTGGGTCTGCGGAACCTGTATCATCTGATCTCGGATTCCAATCTGCAGTATTTTAAGCGTGTGCCCAGAATACCCAAATCCGAGCTGATGGAGCTGCGGGAAGGGCTGATCATCGGCTCTGCATGTGAAGCCGGAGAACTCTATCAGGCGATCATGGAGTACAAAAGCCTGGAGATGGCCAGCTGAGTCCTCTGCTTCATGGTCTCTCACAAAGCTGCAGTTAAGGTGTTGGCTCCGGGTCTGCCATCTCATCTGTGGGCTCAACCGGGGAATGATCTGCTTCCATGGTCACTCAGTGGTTGTTGGCCGCATTCAGTTCTTCATTGGCTGT
>JARHYV010000099.1 GCA_029258495.1 Faecousia sp.
AGTCATCGCTGGGACTTCCGTCTGGATTTTTCAGGATCAGCTCCTCCCAAACGAGTCCCACATTGCCGCCTTTGCGGCATTGCAGCAAGACGGTAGTAATTTTACCGCCTGGTTTGTGCCGGACAAGACGGAGTCTTTTGGGCTGTAATCCGGCATTTATGGCTTCGAAGCAAAGCTCAGCCAGACGATCCGGTTTTTGCACCAGATAAAAATCGCCTCCGTAGCGCAGGCTCTTTGATGCGCAGCAGAACAGATCTGAGCTTTTGCAGGTGTCGTTCCGTCTGGCCAGTGGATGTTTCTGACTGGATTCGCCTCCTGAAAAATAGGGAGGATTGGAGATGCAGCAGTCAAATCCTCCGGACATGATGTTGGCAGGAAAGGATCTCAAATCGCCGCATTGACTGTACAGTCTGGATTGCAGCTGATTGTTTTTGATATTCTCCAGAGCCATGACATGGTCGGACTCAGACAGTTCAATGCCCGTTACCTGACAGGATTCATCCTTGGCACACAGCAAAAGCCCCAGTGTTGCGCAGCCGGAGCCCAGATCCAAAACCCTTGCATTGCGGGGAAGTCGGATAAAGTCTGCCAACAGCATGGAATCTGTTCCTAAGGGAAAAGAACTGTCAAGAAGATTCAGGGTGTATTTATGGGAAAGGATTTCCATGAATATCTCCTTAAAAGAAAATTAGCCTGTGAGCCGCTAGGGCACACAGGCTAACTGTTTTAGCAGGTAAGCGATTAGCCTTCCTCGATGGCCTCGGTGGGGCAGCTTTCGGCGCAGGAGCCGCAGCTAACACAAACGTCAGCGTCAATGACATACTTGTCGTCGCCCTCGGAGATAGCCTCAACGGGACATGTGTCAGCACAGGAACCGCACTTGACGCAAGCATCAGTAATCTTGTAAGCCATGATATTTCCTCCCATAAAAGTGATAATATGCTACTCTATGTAGCCCAAAGCTATTCTATCATGAATTTTTGAAAATGCAATTCTTTTTTGAGAGTTCCGTATATTTTATTGCGTTACTGTCGAGAATTTTCTGAGTTAGGAGGTGAGCACTTGCGCTATACGCAACAGGCAATCGATGTGATTCTGGCTGCAGCAGCTCAGGCAAGAGCAATGGGGCACAGTTTTGTGGGGAGCGTACACTTGCTTTGGGCATTGGCTAATGAGAATACGGGCCCGGCGATCTTGCTCAGGCAGCGAGGGATAGAACCGGATCTGGTTCAGGATGTAGCAGCTGTGCTGTATGGAGTGGGAAGTCCGGATCTTCCGCTGCCACAGGGATTTTCGGAAGATGTGCGAAAGATCCTGCGCAATGCAGCATCTGAGGCACAGCTGCTTGGAGATCGGCAGGTCAAGCCGCTGCATATGCTTTTATCGATGACCAGACGCACGGATGCGGCGGCGATGACAGCTTTGATGGTGGCAGGTATCAGTCCGGATGAATTGTTTACGGATGTGCTGGAGCGAGGCGAACTGTTTGCAGATGATGCGCCAAAGGTGAAAAAGGAGGGGGTTTCCGTGAAGTTACTGGAACAATTCAGTGAAGATCTGATTGCAAAGGCTGCAGCTATGGAGCCAGTTATCGGAAGGGAAAAAGAGATCGATACCGTTATCGGTATCCTGAGCAGAAAGAATAAGAACAATCCTGCGCTGATCGGAGAGCCCGGCGTCGGGAAGACTGCGATCGCCGAAGGGCTTGCACAGCGTATGGCAGCGGGAAATGTACCGCCGCAGCTGAAGGACAAACGACTGATCAGCCTGAATATGGCCAATCTTGTGGCAGGGACGAAATACCGGGGAGAATTTGAAGAACGCCTGAGGGATCTGCTGTCGGAGATCCGCCGGTGCGGAGATGTGATTCTGTTTGTGGATGAAATGCACACGATCGTGGGCGCAGGTGCAGCAGAAGGAGCCATTGATGCCGCCAATATTCTGAAACCTGCCTTAGGTCGTGGTGAAATTCAGCTGCTTGGTGCAACAACATTGGATGAATACCGAAAATGCATTGAAAAGGATCCGGCACTGGAGCGTCGGTTCCGTCCTGTAACGGTCAGTGAACCGTCGGAGGAGGAAACCATGGAGATCCTTCATGCGCTGAAACCGGGGCTGGAAAAACATCATGGTATGCGTATCACAGAAGAGGCACTTCGTCAGGCAGTCCAGATGTCAAAGCGATATTTATCAGATCTGTTTCTTCCGGATAAGGCAATCGATCTTTTGGATGAGGCAGCGAGCCATGCCAGGTTGGAGGAGATGCGGCAGGGAAGGACAGCAGCTCGGCAGGCGGTGGAACGGGAGCTGCATGATGCGGTTCGGGAGGGACAATATGAGCGCGCTGCCCAGCTGAGGGACAGACTTCAGCGGATCGCGGCTCGGACAGGAGGCTATCAGCGTCCCAGAATGGTGATGGCGGACGATATTGCGTGGGCTGTATCAGAGCGGACTGGGATACCGGTAGGCCGTCTGACGACGGACGAACGGCAGCGGCTGCTGCAGCTCCAGGAGATCCTGAGCCGTCATGTGATCGGGCAGGAGCAAGCGGTTTCTCAGGTGGCAGAAACGGTGCGCCGGGGACTTTCCGGAATTCGTGATGCATCAAGACCGGTTGCATCTATGCTGCTTGCCGGGCCGACAGGTGTCGGAAAAACGGAACTTTGCAGGGCACTGTCAGAGGAATTGTTTGGTACAAAGGATGCAATGATCCGATTGGATATGTCTGAATTTATGGAAAAACAGGCGGTATCTCGGCTGATCGGAGCGCCTCCGGGATATGTGGGGTATGAAGAAGGGGGAAAACTCACGGAGGCTGTTCGAAGAAAACCATATTGTCTGGTGCTTTTGGATGAACTGGAAAAGGCACATCCGGATGTTACGGGGATCCTGCTGCAAATCATGGAGGAAGGGGTCTTGACGGACTCCACCGGACGGAGGGTCAGTTTTCGCAACTGCATCGTGGTAATGACTACAAATGTAGGCGGAGAGATCACAGGCGATGGACTGGGGTTTCAGCCGGATGGACGGAAAAATCAAACGGAGAAGGCCTTGCATCAGGCGTTCTCTCCGGAGTTTTTAGGTAGACTGGATGCCTTGGTCGTTTTTCATGGTCTGGAGAAGAGTACCCTGAAAAAAATTGCACAGAAGTATCTGACCCAGCTGCAACAGCGGGTTCTTCAACAGGGGGTGCAGCTGAACTTTCCGGAGGAATTGGCGGCAGCGCTGTCTGAGCAGTGTGCGGGCAAGTCCGGAGCGCGGCAGATGCGCACCATGATCCAAGAGAAAGTTGAAGGACCGTTGGCGGAATATCTGCTGCATTACAGCAGATTGCCGTCCAAGGTAGAAACGGTTGTGGAGCAGGAACGGATCGCATTTCAGTCGTGATTGCTTTTGTGAAAATGGCAAGAATGTCAAACGAATGTTCTAAAATTAGAGAAAGTGGCGAGAAAAGGGTAAAAAAACCCTGTTTTGTCTGAAATTTGCCGTTGCATTTTCCTTCTTGTCGGGTTATACTGATTGTGGAGTAAAAATGGAGCAAAATGGAGTAAGATGGAGCGGAGGTGAGGAATATGATCGGTAAGTACCCTGCAAAGCTGGATGACAAGAACCGCTTGTTTGTCCCTGCAAAGCTGAGAGGGGACATGGGTCAGACTTTTTATGTCACGATCGGTGTCAACTGCGGTCATAAGTGCCTCACCATTTACACGGCAGAGGGATGGCAGAAGGTCTGCGACAAATATGACGAACTGCCTCTGGCACAAAAATCCGGTGCCACAAGTCTGCTTTTTATTTTCGCTTGTGAGTGTGTTCCCGATAAACAGTTCCGTTTTACCCTGACCCAATCTCTGATGGAGTATGCCGGACTCAGCCGGGATGTAATCATCGTCGGTCGTGCCGGTCAGGCAGAGATCTGGGATGCTAAGAGCTATGCGGCCTTTGAGGCAGAGGCTCTGACTCCTGAAAAACTACTTGCATCACTGGAGGCGATCGGGCTGTGACGGAATTTCATCATGTATCGGTATTGTTGGATGAATGCATCCAGTCGCTGAATATCAAGCCCGATGGCATCTATGTGGATGGAAC
>JARHYV010000339.1 GCA_029258495.1 Faecousia sp.
TCATGGTGTTCCTCCGTTTTTCTTTTCAGTATACCAGAAATTTCTTCATGGTCAATTACATTCACAAAAAAAGAACCGGATTCTTAGGAATCCGGTTCTGCATTTCAGTGGTTTTTGATTTTTTCGACGATCAGGCTGAGCAGATACATTGCAATGGCGACGCATACCCAACCGAACCCCTGTGCATAGAAGGGAATGAAGGAAAAGACCTTGTCCACGATCCCAAGAGGCAGCAGAGTGCGCAGTGCGTAGATCACACTCACAACGGTGGTGCCGGCGATGACCAGCGGGTAGACAGTGGAGTTTCTGCTGTGCAAGCCATCGGTCAGTCCCAGAACGATCAGCACGATGGAAACTGGATAGATCGCATTCAGAACGGGAACGGAGATGCTGAGGATGGTATTCAGCCCCTGATTGCACACGACAAAGGAGAAAATGGAGATGAACACCACAAGGGTTCTGTATTTCAGCTTTGGATACAGCTTGGAGAAGAACAGAGAGATGGAATTGATCAGTCCCACACAGGTGGTCAGACATGCAAGGGTGAAGATGGCAGCCAACAGGATCGCACCGGGCTGTCCGAACACCTGATACACGATTTGGCGCAGGGCGAATGCACCGTTTTCACCGATCGCATAAACACCGGAGCTTGCCATGCCCATGTAGGTCAGCATCAGGTAAACGATGGTCAGGATGGATCCGGCGAAGATGCCGCATACCACGGTGTAGCGCATGACGCCCTTCTTTTCTTTCAGTCCCAGAGAAGAAAGTGTGGTGGCGATGACAAGACCGAAGTTCAGCGCAGCGATGGTATCCATGGTCTGGTATCCATCCACAAAGCCCTGCATGAATGCGAAATTCTGATAGGCAGGCTGAGCGTCGGCAACGGCTACCTGTCCACGGAACAGGAAGGACACAAAGAAAAGGACGATCAGGATCAGAAGACTGGGGGTCAGAAAATGACCGATCCGAGCAACAAGTTTCTGCGGAGTCAGGCACAGCCAGCATGCAGCCAGAAAGAAAACCAGAGAATAGATCAGCATATATGCGGTGAGCGGAGCATTTTCCGGCAGATAAGGCGCAACAGCCATCTCGAAGGGAACGGAGGCAGCTCTGGGGATGCCGAGTCCGGGGCCGATGGAGAGATAAATGAGGATGGTGAAGACAAAGGCGAATTTGGTTCCCACCTTGCTTGCCAGTGCATCCAGACCGTTAAACTTGGCAACGACAACAACGCCTAATATGGGGAGTATCACAGCGGTAATCAAAAAGCCGATAAAAGCGCCAATGGTATGGTCAGCGGCATTCTGTCCCAGAAATGGTGGGAAAATCAGGTTTCCTGCTCCGAAGAACAGAGAAAAGAGCATAAAGCTCACCAATAGAGTTTTCTTTTTTCCTAATTTCATGTTTATACACTCCCCTTAAAAAAGAATTTCGACTAATATACCATATAAAATTTGGTTTGTAAATTGTTGAATGAATAAATTGTTACAAAATTTTGAACGAAAATATTGTACAGTGAAGTGGTGCTTTATGTGCAAAATGTCTTTGAACTAAGAACGAGTGTTCTTGCTGTGTAGATTTCTATTGACAAATGACGATGATTATGTATAATTGTATACAATAATACAAGAGGTGAAGGCGATATGACCAGATTTAAGAGCACATCCCTGGCAGACCAGGTGTTTGAGAAATTGGAGCAGGATATCATCATGGGGAACTACCCTGCGGGTGAAGTTCTGACGGAGTTAAAATTGGCAGAACAGCTTGGAGTCAGCAGAACCCCTATTCGAGAGGCACTTCGCCGTCTTCAGCAGGAGCGGCTCATTGAGGAAGTGGGAAAGGGTAGTGTAGTCCTTGGGATCACACAGGAGGATCTTCTGGATATCATGGAGATCCGGCAGCATGTCGAGCCCCTGGCATCCCGGTATGCAGCGGAGAACATATCCGATGGGGAACTGGAGGAATTGCAGCATGTGGTGCAGCTGCAGGAGTTTTATTGCCAGAACGGGGATCTGGAGCATCTCAATCAGATGGATGCCAAATTCCATCAGATCATATGCGCAGCAAGCGGAAGACCGGTGATCCGTGATACGCTGATCCCGCTGCACCGCAGGACGACCCGTTTCCGAAAAGCGGCACTGACCAGTCAGGAGCATATGCAGAATATGGTGAAGGAGCACAGGGAGATTTTCGATGCCATTGCATCACGGGATGGGCAGCAGGCTGCTCAGCTGACGCAGATGCACATTCGCTCGGCGAAACACCGCATGATAGAAAGGATGACGAACAATGGGTAAAACAATCGCACAGAAGATCATTCAGTCACATTTGGTGTCCGGCGATCTCACCCCGGGCAGTGAGATCGCACTGAAGATCGACCAGACGCTGACGCAGGATGCAACCGGAACCATGGCATATCTGGAGTTTGAAACCATGGGGATCCCACGGGTGAAGACGCAGCGGAGCGTCGCCTATGTGGATCACAATACCCTGCAGTGCGGCTTTGAAAATGCCGACGATCATCGCTATTTACAGACGGTTGCAGCGAAATACGGCGTGTATTTTTCCCGTCCGGGAAACGGCATCTGCCATCAGGTGCATCTGGAGCGGTTTGGCAAGCCGGGCTGCACCCTCATTGGATCGGACAGCCACACGCCCACAGGCGGCGGCTTGGGGATGCTGTCCTTCGGCGCAGGTGGTATGGATGTGGCAGTTGCCATGGGAGGCGGCGCATATTACATCACCATGCCGAAAATGTTCAAGGTAAACCTGACCGGGAAACTTCAGCC
>JARHYV010000221.1 GCA_029258495.1 Faecousia sp.
TCCGGCAAGTCCGCAACCGCAATCGCCGGTGCTTGCTATGTCATCAACGCAAACTCCAGCAAGGAAAAGCAGGATGCTGCATGGGAGTACATCAGCTGGCTGAACAGCAAGGAAGAGCTGGAGCTCGTCTATGAGCACAGAGCAAGCAAGGGTGCAATCGCTCCTGTTACCATCGCTCGTACCGATATGAGCGTTTCCGACTTCACTGATTTCCCCGCTGATTGGAACGACGCACTGGCCAGTGTCAATCAGATCGGTCGTCTGGAGTTCTATGGCAAGGCTGATTTCGGCTCCTATGTTGATCGCGCGGTGACCAAGATCCTGGGTGACCCCAATGCTGATCCCGAAAAGGAACTGGCTGAGGCTCAGGCTCTGGCTGAGAAGGAAGCCCTGCCCGGATTTAACGAGGCTAACAAGATTTCCTAATTCATTTCCCCTGACAAGGCAGGACACGATCGTGTCCTGCCTTGTTGCTTTATTTCTGGACAAATGTTATAATGGAGCGCGTGAGTAATAGGAGCACATTGTAAAAAATGATTCCTTTGCAGTAAAGTACAAGAGGTTTTAATATGAACGCATACAGACGCCCAAGCAGATATACACGCAAATTGATTCGTTATTTACGGAAACTAAACCTTTTTACGCGCCTTTTTACAGTATTCTGTATCCTGTTGGTGGCATCCACGATGTTCATAACATTCTTTAACCAGAGCAATTATGCAAAGGAAACAGAGGAAGGCAACATCAAGTATCTGTCTGTTCTTGTTCAGAATGCCTACTTCAAATTGGAGCAGGAGAAAAATCGGCTTGAAGATTCCATGAGCCTTTTGATCCAAAATGATGCACTACTGAATGCACTCTCACGGAATGCCCAGCTCCAAGCATTGGTAGACGGCGGAGATGCATTTGCGACCGGACAATACGCAGAGAACGCAAGATTTATCGAAGAACTGCTCCTCTCCACTAAAAATCGAAATGAAGGTGTCCGTGCCCTTATCTTGGTTACAGACCACAACCAGTATACCATGTC
>JARHYV010000154.1 GCA_029258495.1 Faecousia sp.
GGTGCCATTTTCATGGCAACAGACTACGCTACATCCCCTGTCACTGCCAACGGCCAGATCCTCTATGGAATCGGCTGCGGTGTGCTGACCGTCCTGCTGCGCTACTTCGGACTTTTCCCCGAAGGCGTGACCTATGCCATCCTGCTGATGAATGCACTGACATGGGCATTGGATCGCTATACCGCACCTCGCCGTTTTGGTGTCAAGAAAGGAGTTCAGGCATGAAGCATTACAAGATCCTGACCCCCATCATCCTCATTCTGCTGTGCTGTCTGATCCTGCTCAGCGTAAATGCTGCCACCACAGGTCTGCGCACCGCGAATGAAGAGGCTTATCTGCTCAACCGGATGCAGACAGTCCTGCCCGGCAGCACCGAATTCACCCCCGAGGAATACTCTGGCGAGGACGAGAGCATCCGCTCCGCCTATAAATCCGAGGCAGGCTACGCAGTCTTCGTGGTCACACAGGGCTATGCAGGCGATATCGCAATGCTTGTCGGTGTCACAAATGACGGTGTCGTTATGGGCATGCAGGTACAGCAGATGCACGAAACCTATGGTCTGGGTGCACAGGCTCTGACCGATTACAAGTTCCTTGTGCAATTTCTGAACAAGGCTGAAACCGCCGAGATCGGCGGCAATATCGATGCACTTACCGGAGCCACCGTCACCTCCAAAGCCATTGCCCGGGGTGTAAACGCCGCCGTGAGCTTTGTGACCGGCGCCGATACTTCTTCCAGTGCGACTTCTTGGGGAGGCTGATATGATGAAGAATAAACCCTATGCACTCAATATCCTGCTGTGTTTCGCCTTTGCCGTGACCATGCTGATATTCCTGCTGATCAAAACCTTTGCTCCCATTGTGATCCTGCCTCAGCTGAACATCCCGAATCTTGTCGGGCTTATGCTGCTGGTGCTGATCATTGAGCATTATGCTGTCCCCGATGCACAGCGCTGCTATGTGTGCATTGCCATCCTTGCCGCACTGACATTCGGACTGATGCCTCTGGCTGCCGGATTTGCCTCAAGCGTATCCGCTGTAAAGCTTGCGCTTGTCGGCGGCATCGTGTTCACCGCCGTAACATGGATCTTTGACTCCATCACGGATCGGCTGAGCACCGGCCCTGAAGCCCATGGCGCATTGCTGATCTCCGCTCTGGGGCTTTGGCTTGCCAGCCAGTGCTTTACCGGAATCATCCTGTGATCTCTGAACACCCCCGGAGGAAAACTCCGGGGGTGTTTCCCTATCTCCGCCTGTTTTTAGTCAAAACAGCAATTTGCATCAAAAATAACTCTGTTTCAAGCAGTAGAATTGTGCATTGTTACAAAAACACTTTTATTCGGTCTTTTTTTATCAAATAAAGCCTATTTTCAGAAAATCACACTTGCCATACATAAAATTTTATGCTATATTAAACAAGCTTATGGTATTCAT
>JARHYV010000117.1 GCA_029258495.1 Faecousia sp.
CGGCAAGCCCCTGACCTTCGGCGTGGGCAAGACCTATGTGGCGATCATTCAGGATGGCGCCCCTGTGGAATTCCAGTAATATGTGCAAAAGCCTCCGATCAGAAGATCGGAGGCTTTTTTGTATGAATAAAATACCGAGGATAAAAGGGATTTCTGTGTGGAAAACCATGTGAGGGTGCATTTTTCGGCGGAAACGATCGGGTCGAAAAGTCCCGCTGTCCACAGAAAAACAGTGGAAATTGTGGGAAACTCCACAGTTATACACAGTCCGTTTCACAAGTTATCCACATTATCCACAGAGTTGTCCACAAGGAAACAGTGGAAAACCCATGTGAAACCGGTGTTTTCCAAAAAACATCCACAGCTGTGTGCACAGCTGTGGATAATTTTTTACACATAGGATGCTTGGATCGCAAAGACCCGGGTATGGTCTGTGGAGTTCTCCGGCACGCTGCGCAGTCCCTCCACCAAAAGCTGTCCCTCGGGGGTCAGCTCGTATTGCAGCTGGATCTGCTCGGACTCCCGAGCCTCGCTGAAATAGTTGATGGTGAATTCCTTGATGGGATGCTCCTTGTGGAAGAAACTGGGCAGCAGATCGGCAGCCCAGTCCAGATACCGGGTGTTGTTCATGTGGCTGTTCATATCCAGTTCGGAATACATGACCTGACGGACGGTGCTGCCGTTCAGGTGCCGGATCCCCAGACTTCGGGGCAGGGAAAGCTCATCTCCGCGGACATATCCGGGCAGAGAGATCCCGCTGTGATCCGGCAGCACCATGGCTCTGGTGCGGATGTCCATCAGCACCCACAGGCTGATGGAGCGGAACAGCTCCCTCCCCTGCTCGTCATAGCCGATGGTGGAGCGGGGATATGCCACGCGGCTGGTCGTTCCGGGCCAGGTTTCCACAGTGATGCGCTGACCGGAAACCGGCAGCTGAGTGACCAGTACCTTCTGGCGGATGATCGCCCAGAACAGATCCTTCTTTGCCAGTTCCTTCCAGCTGAGATCCAGGATCTCGTATTGGTCGGCGGCAGCCTGCTGCATCATGGACATGATGGCTGAGGGCTTGAGTCTGCCGAAACAGTCGCAGTCGGTGATGGATACGGTGAATTGTGAACGGTAAATGGGTTCCATAATACATGCCTTCTTTGCATTAAAAAATATCTGAGATCTGATTTAGGACGATGTCTGTCCGGCTCAGGCGGTTCCAGTCGAATATGCCGGCAAGCTCCGCCGGGCTGATGGCATCGCCGGTATCCGTGAGTCCTGCTGCGTGGGCAAGGATGCCGATCAGCTGCTCCGGTTTCAGCCGGGATCTCAGGGCGCCCATGTCCAGATCCCGATCCCGCTTGCTCAGCCGCCGTCCGTCGGGAGCCATCAGCATGGGGATATGGGCATAGGTTGGGGTGGAAAAGCCAAACAGCTCCTGCAAATACATCTGTCTGGGAGAGGAGCTGAGCAGATCCATCCCCCGCACCACCTCGGTGACACCGGTTTCGCCGTCGTCCACGGTGACGGCAAGCTGATAGACATACACGCCGTCTGCCCGACGCACCACAAAATCTCCGCAGTCGGCGGAGAGATTTTCCTGATAAAAGCCCTGCACCAGATCGGTGAAGGTGTACACCCGATCCGGCACCATGACCCGATAGGAAGGCTGCCGGGACTGTGCCAGCCTCTGGGCATGGGTCAGGTTCCGGCAGGTGCCGGGATAGACATAGGTGCCGTCTGACAGGTGGGGCGCATTCACATTGTGGAGCTGACTCCGGGTGCAGTAGCAGGGATACAGCAGCTGCATATCCTGCAATGCGTCAAAATAGCGGTCGTACACCCTGCTCCTGCGGCTCTGGGGCTGGGTTTCTTCGTCCCATTCCAGTCCGAGCCACAGCAGATCCTCCCGAAGGAGGTCGGCATATTCCTGCTTTGTGCGAAGGGTGTCCAGATCCTCCATGCGGAGAACCCAGACACCCCCTTTGCTTTTTATGGAAAGATAGCTCATCAGAGCCGCAAATACATTGCCAAGATGCATCCGACCGGAAGGGGTCGGAGCGAAACGACCAACTGCTCCCATGGCATCACCCTGCGATGTCCAGATCATCCGTGGAGATGTGGACTTGGTACGGATTGTAGGACTCGTTGATCAGATCGGCAACGGACTCGGGATCCAGAAGATAGTAGGATATCCCGTCGATGGTGGTCGCCTCTCCGGGCAGGGTGTCGGTGGAGAAATTCTTCAGGTTCATCAGGATGGTCTTGGCGATCCAGAGGTAGTTCGGTGTCGTCAGGGTGGTCAGAGAGTTGTTCTCCACCAGATCCAGAACAGACATGGCGTTTCCGATCTTCCCCGGGCTTACCCATTGCTCCATGCAGGCTTTGATGACCTGCCGCTGAACCTCCACACGGGTCAGATCAGCCAATGCATAGGATTTGCGGTGGCGCAGCAGCATCAGCAGCTCGTCGCCGTTGAGGGTTTGCAGACCGGCATTCAGAGAGATGCCGTTGTCCTCGCAGTCCATGGGCACATCTACCTCCAGACCGCCCATCAGATCGGTGATCTTGGGCACCAGCTCGAAATCCACCAGAAGATAGCCGTCGGGTCGGTAGCCGATGAGCCGCTGGATGTGGTCGAACAGACCCTCCATGCCCTCTTCGCCGCAGTTGTTCAGTCCGTAGGCGGCATTCAGCTTTACCTCGTTGCCGCCGGAGGTCAGGATGTAAGTATCTCTGGGGATGCTCAGCAGACCCACCTTGTGCTCTGAGCCGCTGAGATACATCAGCATCATGGTATCGGTTCTGGTGCCGTCTGCATCCACGCCGCACAGCAGGATGGTGGCGGTGTCCTTCTTCCGTGCGCCGATGGAGTCGTCGGATCTCGGGGGCTGGAACATAAAGTGGATCAGCCCGAATATGCCGGCAACGAGGACGGCAAGCATCACAAGCACCGTGGAGCATCCGCAGCCGCAGCCTCTGCGGCGCTTGGGCTTGCTGGGCTTGCGATACACCGGCGGAATGGGATCGTCTGCATAGGGATTGCCTTGGTTTCGGCGGGCAGCCTTTTGCCCCATGCTGTCGCGTCGGGGGGTACGACCGGCATCTGCCGGCTCCCGCCGGGGCTGCTGCCGGAAATCGGCATTGTACGCAGGGATACTGGGGGCAGCGGGGGCAGGATTTGTGGGCGGAGCCTGACGACCGCCGTATCCGTTGGCGAAATTCTGGACATTGGCACCGTAGTTGTTGGAAAAATTCTGGTAAAGTATGGTGTCGTCGGTGACCATATCGTCAAAATCGTCTATATCGTCATCGTATCCGTAGGGATCATCGCCGCTGTCGTAGTTATCATAGTTGTTATAGTCGTCATAGGACTGGGGTGGCTGCAAGAGGTCATCCACCTGCTGCAGCAGATCGTCCAGATCATCGTGCTGATTGCGATAAGGGTTTGGCATGAAAACACACTCCTTTGAGTCTATATTTTAGTATAAAATACATGTGGTGTAAAGAAGGTTAAAGATAAATTCATAATTTTTATAATTAATTCCCGGACAGATCCCTGAAAAATTGCAATTTTCAAAAGGCTGTGCTACAATACACATACTTTTATCATGGGAAGGAACGACCTGAAAAACCATCAGGATCGTTTGAGGTGACGGATGAAAACCAAGCAATTAACACGCATGGCACTGCTCACTGCCATTGCCCTGACCATCTTTATGGTGGAAGCGCAGCTGCCGGGACTGGCACCCGTCCCGGGGATCAAGCTGGGGCTGAGCAATATCGTCACGGTATATGCGGTGTTCGTTCTGGGGCCGAAACAGGCGGCAGCCATCTTGCTGTGCCGGGTGTTTCTGGGAGCGGTCTTTTCCGGCCAGATGAGCACCATCCTGTATTCCGGCGCCGGCGGCGCACTGGCCATCGGGGTGACCATCCTGTCGAAAAAGATCCTGACCAAAAAGCAGATCTGGATCGCAGGCGTACTGGGCGCCATCGCCCACAGCATCGGTCAGATGGCGGTGGCCATCGGTGTGACCTTGACCCCGGGGCTGATCGTCTATCTGCCGGTGATGATCCTGATCGGTATGTTTACCGGCGCATTTACGGGACTTTGTGCCCAATTCCTTTCGGAAAGGTTGAAATTATAATGGAAAACTACTTCCAGATGCATATGGAGAAAAAGAAGATCGATGCCATCTCCAATTTGGGGCTTGCCCACATCGGTGACGGCGTGTTCGAGCTGCTGTGCCGCTCGTGGCTGTGCGGTCACGGGGGACTTACCGTGGGCAGGCTCCACGGGGAAACCATCAAGCTGGTCAAGGCGACCGCTCAGGCAAAATTTGCCGATGCCATGCGCCCCATCCTCACCGACGAGGAGCTGGCCCTGTACCGCAGGGGCAAGAACAGCCATGTCCATGCGGTGCCGAAATCCTGCACTCCGGCGGAATATGCCAAAGCCACCGGGGTCGAGGCTATGTTCGGCGGCTTGTACCTTGCAGGAAAAACGGAGCGGATCAACGAGATCTTTGTTACGGTAATGGAGGAGCTTTATGGCGTTTGATGCATTTTTCCTGTCGGCGGTTCTGGATGAGATCCGCACTCAGGCGATGGGCGCTCGGGTGGAGAAGATCCATCAGCCCAGTCGGGACACCGTCATCCTGCTGCTCCGGTGTGAGTCGGGACGGCAGAAACTGCTGCTTGCAGCCAATCCTGCCGCACCGCGGCTGCACCTGACCACGGCAAATCCCGAAAATCCCGATCAGCCGCCCATGTTCTGCATGCTCCTGCGCAAGCACCTGTCCGGCAGCCGTCTGGCAGGGGTGGAGCAGCCGCCCATGGAGCGCTGTGCGGTGTTCACCTTTGACTGTACCGACGAGATGGGCTATCCCGTCCGGAAGCGTCTGGTGGCGGAGCTGATGGGCAGGACGTGCAACATCTATCTGCTGGGGCCGGACGGGCGGATTATCGACTGCCTGCGCCGGATCGGTCTGGACGAGTCCAGCAGGCGGCAGGCGCTGCCGGGGCTTTACTATCAGGAGCCGGAGCCTATCGCAAAGCAGAACCCGAAGGAACTGGACGCATCCGGCTTTTTGCAGCTGCTGACCTGCCCCGGAGCGGACAAGCTCAGCGACCGGCTGATGGATCATCTGGGCGGACTTTCTCCCCTGATCTGCCGGGAGGCTGCCATTTTTGCCGCAGGTGATATGGACGCTCGACTGGAGCATCTGGATGCAGCGGCAGCTGCCGAAAAACTGGCACTGTTCTTTGCCGAGCATCTGAACCACCCAAAACCCTATTATTTTGCGCAGGCGGACGGAACGCCCAAGCAGTTTGCCTTCTGCCCCATGGCGGAGTACGGCGAATATCGTCAGGCAGAGAGCTTTGCTGCGCTGCTTGACAGCTTTTATACCACGAAAGACCGAAATGATGCCATGCGCCAGAAGAGCCAGTCCGTGCGCAAGACCGTTTCCAACCTCTGTCAGCGGCTGAAACGGAAGATGGCGATCCAAGAAAAAGAACTCTCAGCCACCTATGACCGGGAGCGGCTGCGGCAGCTGGGGGATATCGTCACCGCCAATATCCATGCCATCAAAAGAGGGCAGAAGGTATTGCAGGCAGAGGATTTTTACGATGAAGACATGAAAATCATCGACATTCCCCTGTCCGAAGTCCTGTCCCCACAGGAAAATGCCGCAAAATTCTACAAGGATTACACCCGCATGAAAAATGCCGAGCGGGAGCTGAAACACCAACTGGAGATCGGTGCCGGAGAACTGGCGTATCTGCAAAGCGTTCTGGAGGAACTGGGGCGTGCCGACAGCGAGCAGGCTCTGGAGGAGATCCGGCAGGAATTGCAGTCCGGCGGATATCTGCGCAGGGATACCGGCAAAAAGCGCATCAAGCAGAGCAGGCTGCAGCCCATCCGATTTGAGTCCACCGACGGCATCGGCATCTATGTGGGCAGGAACAACCGCCAGAATGACGAACTGACCTTCAAGCTTGCCCGCAAGGATGACATCTGGCTCCATGCCCAGAAAGTCCACGGCAGCCATGTGATCATTGCCGCCAACGGCCGTCCGGTGCCGGATGATACCATCACCCAAGCCGCCCAGCTGGCAGCATTCCATTCCGAGGCAGCGCAGGGACAGAATGTGGCGGTGGATGTGACCCCCGTAAAGCAGGTGAAAAAACCAAACGGCGCAAAACCCGGCATGGTGGTGTACTATACCTACCGCACGGTGTATGTGGATCCCAAGCCGAATGTGGATGAAAACACCGCCAAAACCGAAAAAAATTGTTGACCTGCCGGGGCTTTTCGGTTATAATACCCTAGCATGACCATGGAGTTGTGTATCAAGATGATTTGCTGCAGCTTTTTTCAGCTGATGAGCATTGTAATTTAATGTAGGAGGTGTATCCGAATGAAGCGTACCTACCAGCCCAGCCGCCGTCACCGTTCCAAGGTTCACGGTTTCCGTCAGAGAATGGCTACTTCCAACGGCCGTAAGGTT
>JARHYV010000156.1 GCA_029258495.1 Faecousia sp.
CAGATTGTTGGCGACATACTGCCCCTCGATGGCATCACCGATGAGGAAGAATTTGCCGCTGCCCAATTTCTGGGAAATATAGAATGTACTGATCGAGGGGATCAGCACCATTGTGATGCCGGAGATCACACCGGGCAGACTCAGGGGGAACACGACACGGCGCAGGACAGACAGACTGCCGCAGCCCAGATCCCGTGCAGCCTCGATGAGCTTGTCGTCCATCTTGGCCATAATGGAGTAGATGGGCAGCACCATATACGGGAAATAATCGTACACCATGCCGATCACGACGGCAGCCTCCGTTCCGATGATGTGCAGCGGGCCGATGCCCAGCTTGCCCAGCAGATTATTCAGGATGCCGGTGTCCTGCAGGATGGTCATCCATGCATAGGTGCGGATCAGGAAGTTCATCCACATGGGGATCATGATCAGGGTGATCATGGTCTTCTGCGCTCTGGCACTGGCACGGGAAATGATATAAGCGATGGGATAGCCCATCAGCAGACAGATCGCGGTGGAAATCACGGCCAGTTTCAGCGAACGCATGAAAATCAGCAGATAAGTCCGAACCTCGGTTACGCTGCCGTCATCATTTTTCAGATTACTGGTAGCGGTGAAGAAACGGGTGAAATTTTCGGTGGTGAATTGGAAATTATTGTCGGTAAACGCATAATAAGCCACAAAGATGAGGGGGATCACCACGAACAGCAGAGCCCATACGGAGTAGGGGATCAGAGACGCACGGTAGCTGGTGAGTTTCTTTTTGGAGTTCATGCCTTTCATTCTTCGCAGTCACCTCCGGGGTTGGACAGCTCCTCCAATTCGTTGGAGAAGGAGGAATAGTCACCGAACATGCCGGAATATTTGGATTTTTTCATGATGTGGATGGCATCGGGATCCAGACTCAGACCGATGTGTGCCCCTTCGTCCACGGAGTCGGTGGTCTGGATCATCCATTTGAACCCGGCAATATCCACGATGATTTCGTTGTGCACGCCCATGAAGGTGACAGAGGTCACAAGACCGTTCAGCATGGCATCCTTTGCAGGGACGATATCCACATCCTCGGGACGGATGACTACATCAACAGGCTCATTTTTGCCAAAGCCGGTATCCAGACATTCAAAGGTATGTCCGGCAAAGCGAACCTTGTAATCTTCCAGCATAACACCATCAACAATGTTGCTTTCGCCGATAAAGTCCGCGACGAAGGCATTTTTTGGCTCATTATAGATATCGGTAGGCGTGCCGATCTGCTGGATCTTGCCCTCGTTCATCACAACGATGGTATCGGACATAGAGAGTGC
The DNA here is from genome assembly GCA_029258495.1 of Faecousia sp. Taxonomy (GTDB): domain Bacteria; phylum Bacillota; class Clostridia; order Oscillospirales; family Oscillospiraceae; genus Faecousia. The sequence goes on from JARHYV010000156.1 coordinate 1,308, forward strand.
CTCTTCCTGATCGTGGGTAACGAAAACAAAGGTGATCCCGGTGCTTTTCTGGATCTTTTTCAGTTCCTGCTGCATATCCTTGCGCAGTTTCAGATCCAGTGCACCCAGAGGCTCATCCAGCAGCAGAACCTTGGGGTGGCTGATCAGCGCACGGGCGATGGCAACACGCTGCTGCTGTCCGCCGGACAGACTGGTGACACTTCGGCTGCCAAAGCCGGACAGCATCACAAGCGACAGCATCTGATTGACCTTTTCGTTGATCTCCTGCTTGGGGACGCGGCGCTGACGCAGAGGAAATGCGACATTTTCAAACACATTCAAGTGGGGAAACAGCGCATATTTCTGAAAAACGGTGTTGACATTGCGCTTGTGAGGGGGCGTATCGTTGATCCGCTCGCCCATAAACAGCACATCGCCTTCATCCGGCTGTGTAAAGCCGCCGATCATACGCAGAGTCGTGGTTTTTCCGCAGCCGGAAGGCCCCAACAGCGTGATGAATTCGTTGTCGTTGATATACAGGCTGATATTGTCCAGAATTTTTTCGCCGTCAAAGGATTTTGAGATATTCTTGAGTTCAATGATCTTCTTCATGATTTTCTCCCATTCTGTCCACAGATGATATATCGGGCAGTTAAAATACAAAAAAAGTGGTATGCCACACATGTAGCATACCACTTGTAAACAGCGATATTACAATACGCAGATTACGCCGAAAGGGATAAAAAAGCGACAATTTCCGCATAAACACGCATCAAATCACAATGGGATCAGAGTCTATATAGCAAAGATTACTTTTACTACTCTTATTGACCATTTCACAAGTATATGCCACCTGGCACTGGTTTATAGTAACCAACTTATAAAACTGAGCTTTTAACTCAATCAATAAGGCAACAGAAGTTGCCAACCGCACCTGCGGTCTTCGGCATTCGACCCGGCTGTCCGTATGGCCTCAGCCGATTTCAAAATCGGCGGTCGTATCTTGCTTTGGAAAGACCCTTTCCAATCCAGACAACAGGATTTTACCACTATGTTCCCAAATTGTCAACGATTTATTTGTATATTATTTATATTTTGTCAAAAAAGAGGCCGCAAAAGTTTGCGGCCTCCGGTTGTGTGTGATTTAATATTCTGCACGAACAGCCCAGCGCATTTTTGTGGATCTTGCACGACTGTTCCGGAAGCATTCCTCAGCACTTGGGCGGATCACATCCCGGGCGATCTCACTGTACAGCCCTTCCCGATGGAAACGCTTGAAGGCTTGCTTTACAAGCCGGTCTTCTCCGGAATGGAAGGTGAGGATGGCAACTCTGCCGTTGGGGGCAAGAACCTCAGGAAGTTTATCCAAAAAGGAATAAAGAACCTCAAATTCGCAGTTGATGTCGATCCTGAGTGCCTGAAATGTCCGCTGACAGGATTTTTTGACGGCATCCTTCTGTTCCTTCTTGGGGAGAAAGGACAGTGCCTGCTCGATCACCTGACGGAGCTGGGTAGTGGTTTCGATCTGTCTGCCCTCACGGCGCCACTGCATCACGGTTTCGGCAATTTCGGAGGCATAAGGCTCGTCGGAATTTTCAACCAGCATCCCCTCCAGTTCATCTTGAGAGATGTCCCTGAGCCGCTCTGCCGCGCTGATACCCTTTTCGGGATTCAGACGAAGGTCAAGAGGGCCTTCTACCTTATAGGTAAAGCCGCGATCCGGGTTGTCGATCTGCATGGAGGATACGCCCAGATCGGCAAGGATGAAATCAAATTTCTTGCCGGTTTCCCGGGAAACTTGGTCGATCTCTGCAAAATTTTGCAGTCGGACGGTTAAAATATCCGAACCGAAACCCTGAGCTTCCAGACGCTTTCTGGTTTTAGCAGACTCGATGGGGTCTACATCCAGTGCGTAGATATGCCCTGAGCCCTGCAGGGCGCGGAGCATGTGTCCGGTGTGTCCGCCGTAGCCAAGGGTGGCATCCAGTCCGATCTGTCCGGGCTGAATATTCAGAAAGTCCAGGATCTCCTGTACCATGATGGAGATGTGCATACCGGCAGGTGTGGCACCGCGCTGAATGACATGCTCGATGGTATCGGCATATTTTTCGGGATCGTGTTCTTTGTACTTTTCTTCAAAACGCTTGGGATGCGTGCCGGAGTAGCGGACACGGCGCTTGTGTGGAGTTTGTTCGTCCATAGTGCCTCCTTTGGTATTGGGATGGTTCCTGTATGGTCGTGTTATTTCAGCACATCCACCGTGTCGATCCCGTAGTGCGCAAAGAGGGTGATCGCCTCTTGGGTGATCTCTTCTCCGGAAACTGCGATGGGAATGGCAGGCGGACAGGCGACAGTGGGTGCAGCGCAGATGCGGTGCAGCGCATCTTTGGCTTCGATCAGCTCATGGGGAGCAAACAGCGCATTGCGGACAGAAACCCGCTGCACGGCTTTTGCAGAGGGCAGCGGCAGCCGATGGCGGACACCGTCGGTATTTTTGCTCAAAACCGCCGCAAAGCGCAGAAGGTCATCTTTTTGGTTTTCCGGCGTAAGCATCAGGACAAGGGTATCCGGGTCGGCATATTCGCACTCGATGCCGTTTTTGCGCAGCATTGCAGCAAGCTCGATGCCGGTATGGGCGGCAGTTGCCGAAAGGGTGATGCGCAGGGGATCGGAGGGTGACAGCTGCCAGCCGTTTTGCGTCAGCTGATGACGGAGCTGATCGGTGAAATCAACCATTTCCGCAAGGGCAGCCGGATATTCTTCAGCCAGATACCGGTTGCAGCGATCTAAGGATGCAAGGATCAGATACGATGGACTGGTAGAGCCGAACAGTGCCATGGCGGCTTTCACATTGTCGCGCATGGCCTGAGGAGTACGGCGGCTCAGATGCAGATAGGCACCGCCGGTGAGCACGGGCAGTGTTTTGTGTGCGGAATCGCAGCAGATATCTGCCCCCAGATCCAATGGATGCCGGGATGGGTTCAGAAATCGCAGATAAGCCCCATGGGCATTGTCAACGGCCAGTATGGTGCCGTGACGATGACAGACCTCTGACAGTGCTGCAATATCTGCAATGCCGCCCAGATAGTCAGGGCTTGTGATATAGACAGCTGCAGGAGGTGCAGGAAGTGCACTCAGGGTCTGCTCCAGAGTTTCGGCAGAGATCGGGCAGCTGCACAGGGATCGTGACAGCGTATCGGGGTAAAGCCAAACGACTTCCAGATCCAACAGAGCGGCTGCATACACAAATGCCTTGTGGACATTCCGCGCAGCGACAATGACCGGGGCAGCGCCTGCCGGACGGTGCGTCAGCGCAAGGTACAGCATGGCTCGGATGCACTGGCTGGAGCCTTCGGTGGAATAGACCGTTCGGGCGGATCCAAACAGATCGGTGGCATTCTGCTCGCTTTGGGCAATGATCCCATCTGCCTCGTAGAGAGAGTCGGCGCCGGAAACCTCGGTAATATCCAGTCCCTCGCAGCCAAGGAATGCCTTTCCTTTATGCCCGGGCATATGAAATCGTGTCATATGCCCGGACTGATAATTGTCAAGAAAATCACAGATCGGTGTGTTCATCAGCACCCCTCTTTTTCTGCCTCCTCAGCGACCTTCATCATGATGGCACATTCGATACGCTTGCGGAACAGCTCACAGCCGGGTTCATACACACCGCGGATCGAGCCGGTGGCATGCATGGCGTTGGCAGCGCAGCCGCCGGAGCAGTAGAGCTTTGCCCAGCAGTCTTCACATTCAGACCGTGCGTAGGCATTGCAGCTGCGGAATTCTTCCCGAAGTCCTGTGTTGGTCACACCGTTCCAAACATCGCCCAGCTTGTATTTTTCTTCTCCCACAAACTGGTGGCAGGGGTACAGATCCCCCCAAGGAGTGACGGCCATGTACTCGGTTCCGGAACCGCAGCCGGAAATGCGCTTATAGACGCAGGGGCCTTCGGTCAGATCCAACATGTAGTGGTAGAAGGTGATGGGCTTGCCCTCTTTTTTCCGGCGGAGCATGTCCTTCGCCAGAATTTCATACTGCTCCTTGACGATCTCCAGATCCTCGGGAGTCAGCTCGGCGGGATCACCGGGGGCACAGACGACAGGCTCCATGCTCAGTTCCGTAAAGCCCAGATCTGCCATGTGGAATACATCGTTGGTAAAATCGGGGTTTGCATGGGTAAAGGTTCCGCGCATGTAATACTCCTTATTTCCACGAGCCTCGACCAGTTTCTGGAACTTGGGTACGATGCGGTCGTAGCTGCCGTTTCCGGCGTAGTCCACGCGGGTGCGGTCGTTGATCTCCTTGCGGCCGTCCAGAGAGAGAACCACATTGCTCATCTCTCGGTTGGCAAAGTCGATGACCTCATCATTGATGTTTACGCCGTTGGTGGTCAGGGTAAAGCGGAAGTTTTTGCCCCGCTGCTTTTCCACGCTGCGGGCGTACTCGACCAGACGCTTGACCACATCCCAGTTCATTAGAGGCTCGCCGCCGAAGAAGTCTACTTCCAGATTTCTGCGGTGTCCGGAATGATCCATCAGGAAGTCCAGAGCCTGCTTGCCGACTTCAAAGCTCATCAGAGCCCGATCACCGTGATATTTACCCTGACTTGCGAAACAGTAGGAGCAGTTCAGGTTGCAGGTGTGGGCGACATGCAGACATAATGCCTTGACCACATCACCGGAGCGCTGCTTGAAGGTGCCTGCCATTTCGGCGAAGGTATCGGGGGTAAAGAGCTTGCCGGAATCCTTCAGTGCCTGTACATCGTCGATGTAGTCGCGGATCTCGGGCTCGGTCACATCGTCACGATGACCGTATTTTTTCATGATTTCTGCTACGATCTCATCGGCCGTATGGGTTTCAAACATGGCAATGATATCATAGCCCACTTCGTCGACCACATGGATCGATCCGGAACAGCTGTCCAGTACGATGTTGTAGCCGTTTAATTTGTACTGATGTACCATAAAGTATCCTCCGTTTGGGTGTGTTGATACATAAAAAGGTGCCACCTGAAACGGTGGCACCTTTCGTGGAATTTCAATGCTTACTTTTCAGTGTTTTCGCACTTCTGGTTGGCAACACCGCAGCTGGTCTTGCAAGCGGACTGGCAGGAAGTCTGGCACTC
>JARHYV010000042.1 GCA_029258495.1 Faecousia sp.
AGGGCGGAATGCCCCTCTCTTTTAGGTATATTCATGATGAAATATGGGTCGATTTGATAAATCGACATGTTTTTTAAGAAAATGCAATGCCAAAATCTAAGAATATTCAAGGCTTTGAAGGAAAAAACTCTTTCAATTTTTTGAAAATAAACTAAAGTATTGGTATGAACTTTTTGAGAAGGAAATGTGAATGACTCCCCAGAGTTTAATTCAACATCACCACAAAGAGGGAAGTGGAAAAGGAGGATTTGCGACAATATGACGAAAACAAAAAAAGGAGGGGAAACGGGCTTGAACAATCTTAACACAAGAGCGAACTTTCTCAGACGCGTAAAGGCGCAGCGGTATCTGTTCCTGCTGATGCTCCCCGGTCTGATTTACTACATCGTGTTTAAGTATGCCCCCATGTATGGTGCCATCATCGCGTTTAAGGATTTTCAGCCCAGAGATGGTATCCTTGGAAGTCCGTGGGCCGGTCTGAAGTATTTCAAGCAGTTTGTGGAAGGCCCTTACTTCTGGCGGTTGGTAAAGAACACATTCCTGTTGAGCTTCTATGATCTGGTATTCAATTTCCCGGTGCCTATCATTTTTGCACTGCTGCTGAACGAAGTGCGCTGCAAGCGTTATAAGAAGACCGTTCAGACCATCAGCTACCTGCCCCACTTTATTTCTGTTGTTATCGTGGTCGGTCTGATGAGAACCATGTTCTCTCCCAATGGGGGTGTTGTCAACAATATCCTTGCCGCATTCGGAGTTGACCCCATCAACTTCTTCTCGGAAAAGGCTTGGTTCAGAACTCTGTATGTAGGCTCCGGTGTCTGGCAGAGCTTTGGCTGGGGTTCCATCATTTATCTGGCCTCCATGGCCGGAATTGATCCGGGTCTTTACGAGGCTGCCCGTCTGGATGGTGCCGGCAGATTTCGCTGCATGTGGAATATCACACTGCCTGCCATTCGTCCCACAATCATCATTCTGTTCATCATGCGTTTGGGCAAGCTCCTCAGCGTGGGCTTTGAGAAGGTCATCCTGATGTACGGGCCTGCAACCTATGAGGTATCTGATCTGATTTCCACCTATGTCTACCGATATGGTATTTTGAAATCCAATTACAGCTTTGGTGCAGCCGTTGACCTGATGAATTCCGTGGTGGCACTGGTATTGATCGTTGTTGCGAACAAGATCTGCCAGAAGGTTTCGGATACAAGCTTGTGGTAAGGAGAACGGTATGGTAAAAGATAATAGTATTGGTTCAAAGATTTTCAATCTAATCAATGGACTGCTTATGGCACTGGTCATTGTGATCACCCTGTATCCCTTGCTGTATGTGCTGGCGTTGTCGCTGAGCTCCTCTGAGTATGTTCAGGCCGGAATGGTAAACCTGCTGCCCAAGGGCTTTAACATCGAGTCTTACAAGCAGGTCTTTGCGGATAAGCATTTCTGGCAGTCCTATGGCAATACCATCACCTATACGGTGCTGGGCACGCTGATCAACCTTGTGCTGACCTCTACATTTGCATTCTGCCTGTCCCGTAAGGATCTTATCGGCAGAAAGACGCTGAATGTTCTGGTCGTATTCACCATGTTCTTCACCGGCGGTCTGATCCCCAACTTCCTGCTGGTAAAGAACCTGCACCTGTACAACAGCATCTGGGCTGTTGTGCTGCCCGGTGCGATCAACACCTACAACATGATCATTGTCCGAACCTTCATGCAGCAGCTGCCGGAGGAAATTTTGGAATCCGGCAGAATTGACGGTGCGAATGATCTTCAGCTGTTCGAAAAGATCGTGCTGCCCCTTTCAAAGCCTGCTCTGGCAACAGTAGGTCTTTACTATGCTGTTGAGCACTGGAATGCATATTTTTATCCCATGCTGTACTTAAAGGACAAGGCGAAATATCCCCTTCAGGTGCTGCTGAAGGAAATGATCGTTGACCAGGATCTTTCCAGTGTCAGCCAGAGTGCGGCTGAAATTATCGGCAATATGCAGCCCACCACAGATATGTTAATGGGAGCCTCCATCATCATTGCACTGATCCCCATTTTGTGCGTGTATCCCTTCGTGCAAAAGTACTTCGTGCAGGGTGTTATGATCGGCTCTGTAAAAGGATAAGAGAAAAGGAGAAAAAAGATGAAATTCAAGAAAACAATGTCCACCCTGCTGGCAGGCGTTTTGATGGCATCTGCCTTGACTGCCTGCGGCGGCGAAGAAAAAAAGCCTGCCGCCTCCGATGGCACTGATACCATCAAAGTCGAGTTCATGCTGCTGAACAACAAGAGCGGCGACGGCGCAAACTTCGTCCTGAAGAATATCGTTAAGGAGAAGTTCAACATCGATCTGGAGTTCGTCATGGACACCAAGGAGGCTTTCAATGAAAAGCTGAACCTGTTGGTTGCATCCAACGAGCTGCCCGACCTGATCTCTCCGGTTTCCGGCGAGATCGGCAAGGATATCGGCCCCAAGGGTGCACTGGTTGCGATCGATGAATATCTGGACAAGATGCCCAACTTCAAGGCAAAGCTGATGGAGGATCCCAATGTCTATGCATCTCTGGTTGCATCTGACGGACACATCTACAACATGCCCAGATTTTCTGAGCAGATCACCTTCAAGAGCGTTCCTCTGATCCGTGCAGACATGGTTGAGGCTGTGGGCAAGGAAATGCCCAAGACTTGGGATGAGCTGGTGGATGTTCTGGCAGCCATCAAGGAACAGTTCCCCGATACAGTGGGCATGATCAACAGAGGCAAGATGAACAGCCTGTGGGGTCACGGCGTTCACTATGGCACCAACAAGACCATGTTCTATGACAAGACTCAGGACAAGTGGGTCTACGGCCCTCTGAATGCAGGCTTTAAGGAAATGATCGAGGATTTCCGCGTGATGTGGGAGAAGGGCCTGATGGACAAGGAATTCTTCACCGCATCCACCCAGCAGTGGGAAGAGAGCATCCTCAGCGGCAAGGGCGTGTTCACTCTGGACTACGCAACCCGTTCCATTACCGAAACAGAGGCTTACAAGAAACTGCATCCCGAAGATGAAAACTTCAAGTTCGTTCCCATCATGCCCCTGACCTCTGATGCGCTGAATGTTCCCACTCTGAATATCTCCGAGCGTGTCGGTGTCTTTACCTCCTTCGGCATTTCCGCTGACTCCCCCTATATCGACAGAATCATTGAGATGGTTGACTGGATGTACTCTGAAGAGGCTGCAACGCTGGTTCAGTGGGGCAAGGAAGGCGAGAACTACACCGTCGTTGACGGCATGAAGAAATATGTTCCCGAGTACAAGGCAGCTTATAACCCCGACGGTACCATCGATCCCGAAACCGAACTGGGTCTGAACCACGACAGAATTATGCGTGTGCAGAAGGCAGACCTGTACGAAGAGCATATCGACGGCTACACTGAGGTACTGGAGCAGTACAAGCAGGATGCAAACCTGTATGAAAACAACAACCGCATCAACCTGACCTTCACAGATGAGGAGTCCGAAAAGAACGGATTCATCGAGACCAATCTGGGTACTCTGGTTGAGGAAGAGGCTCTGAAGTTCATCACCGGCGAAAAGGACATGTCCGAATGGGATGGCTTTATCAAGATCCTGAAAGAGAACGGCGCTGAAGAGCTGGAAGCCAACTATGCAGCTGCATATGCCCGTTACAAGGAAATAATTAAATAATCCACCCGTGAAATAGGGGATATTACCAAGCAATTTAACTAAGGGATAAATCAAAAACCACTGTAAGGAAGGAATATGCATTCTGAATTTACAGTGGTTTTTTGATAGATGATTGATTTGAGAGGAAAAGTATGAAACAGAGAAAAATTCTTGCGCTGATCCTGGGGATTCAGATGGCAGTATTCTCCTTTGTATCACCGCTCATGGTAAAGGCTGTGGAGGCAGATACCCCGCCGCAGTCACAGCAGGAGGAACAGGCACCATCTGCCCAACCCGAACAGTCCGAAAATACGCTGCCCCAGATCTCGGAGGAAACCCAGCCTTCGCAAACCCAGCAGCCGAATGCCGAGCCGACGGAGGCAGAGCAGTCGGAAACAGCGGAAACAGAACCTACACAGGCGACGGAGCCTGCTGCAACGGAAAACAAAACCGACAGCCTGAACACACAGCCGGATCAGATCCGGGTCATATCCACAAAAGCATGCTCCGGAGATAAAAATCAGGAGAGCAAGCATGTCATCGACCATGATACGGATACCTTCTGGATGTCCAAGGACAAGCATGAAGGGGAAAACAGACACTTCTGGGAGTGCCGGTTCGACAAGGCGTATGCGCTGTCCGGCGCGGTGTTTACCTTGGGCAGAAGGTCAAAACCGGATGCGCCCTGGGGCTTTGTTCCGGACAATCTGAAGGTAGAGGTGCTTTTGCAGGAGCAGGTGGTTCAAACCATCGACGAAACTTCCGTGACGGAGATCACCGAGATCTCCTTCCCTGAGGGAACCATGGCAGACGGACTGAGGGTCTCATTTGCCGACACCAAGTCCAAGGGGTTCAGCATCCGTGAGGCGCAGTTTAAGCAGGCTCAGGACACACAGCCGGATCCCGATGCC
>JARHYV010000056.1 GCA_029258495.1 Faecousia sp.
ACAGGAGCATGAGGAAAATTACTTATGTCCGTGTAAAAACTTACACACAGTGTTCACTGCAGCATAAATGTAACAGCCAAAACAACCAAAATGTCCAGATCCAAGACGATGGCATCTTTATTTACACACCCAAGCACAACAAAGTCGGAACAGACTCCTTCACCTTCACGGCATCAGATCCGTCCGGCAACACCTCCCGTGAGGCAACCGTCACCGTCCAGATTCTGAAACCCTCTGATTCGCAGCAGTACACCGACACAATCGGCAGCGATTGCCGTTTCTGTGCAGAATGGATGCGCCATGCCGGACTGTATTCCGGCGAGATCATCAACGGGCAGGCATGTTTTTCTCCGGATAAGCCCACCACCAGAGGGGAATTTCTCTCCATGCTGATGGAAGTTTTGGATCTGCCTGTTGAACGCAGTGCTCAGCAGTCCGGGTTCATCGATGATTCTCCGATGTGGCTGAAACCCTATCTGGCCGCAGCACTCCGCTCCGGTCTGATCACCGGATATCAAACCTCAAAAGGGATCGAATTCCGCCCGGACGAGCCCATCCGCTGTGATGATGCATCAGCTATGATCCGGCGTGCTCTGGAGTTTGCAATCCCTGCCGCAATGGACTCAGACGGCATCATTTCCGCATGGGTGCATGACGCACAGCAGGCTGCTGCCGCCGCACAGTTTGAACTCCCCCAGGGGGATGCTGTTTTAACTAGAAACAATACCGCCGTAATTCTCTACGAAGTCAGTAGGCTAAAAGCCGGAAATCCCGGTCTTTCTGTGCTATTTCAATAACATTTTACCGAAAACAGGCTGGGATATCCCCCGCCTGTTTTACTATTTATCACAAAAAATCGAAAAGAAATGATTGACTTTTGGCCATATTGATGTTATTCTTTGTTTCAGTAAAGAATTACTGATAGTCCTTCTTTACCGTCCATATGTGTGGTGCGTCACTCCAACGGCAATCCACATAAATCCTGTATGTGCCTGCGCCATTCCAACGGCAGGGCACCAACCTAAAATACAAGGAGATTGATGAAAATGGCATTCAAAACCGACATTGAAATCGCACAGGAAACCCAGATGCTCCCCATCACCGAGATTGCTAAGACAGCCGGTGTCGATGCAAAGTATCTGGAGCAGTACGGCAACTACAAAGCTAAGGTTGACTACAACATCCTGAACGAAACCGACCGCAAGGATGGCAAGCTGATCCTCGTCACCGCCATCAACCCCACACCTGCCGGCGAGGGCAAGACCACTACCACCGTCGGTCTGGCTGACGGCATGCGCAGAATGGGCAAGAATGTTCTTGTCGCCCTTCGTGAGCCCTCTCTGGGCCCTGTTTTCGGTGTCAAGGGCGGCGCAGCAGGCGGCGGCTACGCTCAGGTCGTTCCCATGGAGGACATCAACCTGCACTTTACCGGTGACTTCCACGCCATCGGCGCTGCTAACAACCTGTTGGCTGCCATGCTGGATAACCACATTTATCAGGGCAACGCTCTGGATATCGACCCCCGTCAGATCACCTGGCGCCGCTGTGTCGATATGAACGACCGTCAGCTGCGTAATGTTGTCGACGGTCTGGGTGGAAAGACCAACGGCATGCCTCGTGAAGACGGTTACGACATCACTGTTGCATCCGAAATCATGGCTGTTCTTTGTCTGGCTTCCGATATTACTGATTTGAAGCTCCGTCTGTCCCGTCTGGTCGTTGCTTATACCCGTGACGGCAAGCCCGTTACCGCAGGTGACCTGAACGCACAGGGCGCAATGGCTGCTCTGCTGAAGGACGCTCTGAAACCCAATCTGGTTCAGACTCTGGAGCATACCCCTGCATTTGTACACGGCGGTCCCTTCGCCAACATTGCACACGGCTGTAACTCCGTTACCGCTACCAAGATCGCTCTGAAATTGTCCGACTACACCATTACCGAGGCCGGTTTCGGTGCTGATCTGGGCGCTGAGAAGTTCCTGGACATCAAGTGCCGTATGGCAGGTCTGCATCCTTCCTGCGTCGTTCTGGTCGCAACTGCCCGCGCGCTGAAGTATAACGGCGGTGTCCCCAAGGCAGAAACCGGCAACGAAAATCTGGAGGCTCTGGAAAAGGGTCTGCCCAACCTGCTGCGCCATGTTGAGAATATCACCAAGGTTTACAAACTGCCTTGTGTCGTTGCGATCAACCGTTTCCCCACTGATACCGAGGCTGAGCTGGCTCTGATCGAGCGCAAGTGTAAGGAACTGGGTGTCAATGTTGCTCTGTCCGAAGTTTGGGGCAAGGGCGGCGAAGGCGGTATCGCTCTGGCAGAGGAAGTCATCCGTCTGTGCGAAGAGCCCAACGACTTCACCTTCTCTTACGATGTTGATCTGCCCATCAAGGACAAGATCGAGGCAATCGTTAAGAAGATCTACCACGGCGACGGCGTCAACTTCACCGCAAATGCCGAAAAGCAGATCAAGACCCTGACCGAGCTGGGCTATGACAAGATGCCCATCTGCATGGCCAAGACCCAGTATTCCTTCACGGATGATCAGACCAAGCTGGGTGCTCCCGAGAACTTTACCATCACCGTGCGCAACATCAAGGTTTCCGCCGGTGCCGGTTTCCTGGTAGCTCTGACCGGTGAGATCATGACCATGCCCGGCCTGCCCAAGGTTCCCGCTGCTGAGCGTATCGATGTAGACGAAACCGGTAAGATCTCCGGCCTGTTCTAATTCGTATTGTTTAAGCACAGGCGGCACGCCGCCTGTGCTTTTTGCGGTATGACCGCACCAAAAGCCCAATTTCCCTGGCTCTGACGGGCGATTGGGCTTTACCCATATTAAGGAGAGAAGTAAAGTTATGGATATGACACTGGAATCCTGCCGTACATTTGTTGAAGTACTGGCATCCAACGCTCCCGCTCCCGGCGGCGGCGGCGCTGCTGCACTGGTCGGCGCATTGGGCACCGCTCTGGGCAACATGGTCGGCAGCCTGACCGTTGGTAAGAAGAAGTACGCAGATGTTGAAGAGGAGATCCTTGCACTGAAAGCAAAGTGCGATGCACTCCAGAAAGAACTGCTGGATCAAGTCGAGGCTGATGATAAGGGCTTTGTGCCTCTGGCAAAAGCCTATGGCATCCCCAAGGACAATCCCAATCGTGATCAGATTTTGGAAGAGGCAACCATTACGGCCTGCGCTGTGCCTATGCACATCATGGAGCTTTGCTGCGAGGCCATTGATCACATTGCGGTATTCGCTGCAAAGGGCTCCCGTTTGGCTGTTTCCGATGCCGGATGCGGCGCCGTATGCTGCAAAGCTGCACTGCAAGCCGCCTCTTTGAATGTCTTTATCAACACCAAGAGCCTGAAATACCGCGAGGTTGCTGAAGAGATGAATCGCAAGGCCAACCTGATGCTGAGCAAGTACTGCCAGATGGCTGATGACATTTTCAACGAAGTTCGTGCAAACTTCAACTGATCAATACATATTAGGAGGATTTTCCAATGGCTAAGCTGTTGTTGGGCAAGGAAGTTACCGATGCCCTGAATGCAAATCTGATGGAGCGCACCGCTGCGCTGCGTGAAAAGGGTGTCAATCCTACACTCGGTATCATTCGTGTTGGTGCCGATCCCTCTGACCTGTCCTATGAAAAGGGTGCTACCAAGCGCGCTGAATTGGTCGGTGTCAATGTTGTAAAATTTGAACTGCCTGCCGATGCATCCAAGGATTTGGTTCTGGAAACCATCGACAAGGTCAATGCTGACAGCAGCATTCACGGTGTGCTGATGTTCCGTCCCCTGCCTAAGCACCTGAAGGCAGACCAGAACGAGATCTGCAACCGTCTGGATCCCAAGAAGGATGTGGACTGCATGACGCACATGTCCAATGCCGGTGTCTTTGAGGGTCTGAACGATCTGGGCTATGCCCCCTGCACCCCCGCTGCCTGCATGGAAATTTTGGATTTCTACGGCATCGATTGCAAGGGCAAGTCCGCTGCAGTGATCGGACGCAGTCTGGTCGTTGGCAAGCCTGCTGCCATGATGCTCATGGCAAAGAACGCTACCGTGACTACCTGCCATACCAGAACCACCAATACCGCTGAGATCTGCCGCAATGCAGATATCATCGTATCTTCTGCCGGTGTGCTGAACAGTCTGACCAAGGACTATGTCCGTCCCGGACAGATCGTCATCGATGTTTCCATCA
>JARHYV010000287.1 GCA_029258495.1 Faecousia sp.
CGCAGTAAACACCACATTTGCTTTCTCCACATCACCGATTACAATGTTGCGAACACCAACTTCCCCTCGCTCCACCTGAACCGGATACCCCAGCGACTGCAAATAAGGTACGACCCACTGAATAAATTGAGTCTTTTGTTTTTTCGTTTTCCGGATCTGGAAACGATCGAATATCGCTTGCGTTGACGGTGACATTCCAATCCCCACTTTCTGCGTCTATGCCCGGACAGGCGATCACCTGTCCGGGCATGGATATTTCATTAAGCCAGAACAGCCTTGTGGAAGACCTTCTTGCCCTTACGGATCTTAACGCCTTCCTTCAGCATTTCCTCTGTTACAGCAAAATCAGCAGCAGGAACCTTCTCATCGTTGACAAAAACACCGCCCTGCTGAACAAGACGCCGTGCCTCACCATTGGAGCCGGCCAGCTTGCAGCAGACCATCAGGTTCAGAATACCGATTTTTCCATCGGTCAGCTTGTCTGCCTCAATCTCTGTGGTGGGCATATTGGACAGATCGCCATTGCCGGCAAACAGTGCCTTTGCAGCAGACTGTGCCTTTTCTGCCTCCTCTTCGCCGTGAACCAGCTTGGTCAGCTCGAAGGCGAGGATCTCTTTTGCCGTATTCAGCTGAGCATCCTTCCAGGAGTCCATCTCATTAATCTGCTCCAGGGGCAGGAATGTCAGCATCCGGATACACTTGAGCACATCGGCATCCTCTACATTGCGCCAGTACTGGTAGAAATCAAAGGGAGAAGTCTTGTTGGGATCAAGCCAGACAGCGCCCTTGGCAGTTTTGCCCATCTTGTTGCCTTCGGAATTCAGCAGCAGAGTGATAGTCATGGCATGAGCATCCTTGCCCAGTTTCCGACGGATCAGTTCTGTACCGCCGAGCATGTTGCTCCACTGGTCATTTCCGCCAAACTGCATGTTACAGCCGTAGTGCTGGAACAGGTAGTAGAAATCATAGGACTGCATGGGCATGTAGTTGAACTCCAAGAAACTCAGACCCTTCTCCATTCTCTGCTTGAAACATTCTGCTCGCAGCATGTTGTTCACAGAGAAACAGCCGCCAATATCCCGGATAAAGTCGATATAGTTCAGGTTCAGCAGCCAATCAGCATTATTGACCATAAGTGCCTTATCTTCACCAAACTCAATGAAACGCTCCATCTGTTTTTTGAAACAATCACAGTTGTGCTGAATGGTTTCCTGCGTCATCATGCTGCGCATGTCTGTACGACCGGAAGGATCGCCAATCATGGCCGTACCGCCGCCAATCAGCGCAATGGGTCTGTTGCCTGCCATCTGAAGGCGTTTCATCAGACACAGTGCCATGAAATGACCCACCTGCAGAGAGTCTGCCGTAGGATCAAAGCCAATATAGAAAGTAGCTTTGCCGTTGTCGATCATCTCTCGAATTTCTTCTTCATTCGTTACCTGAGCAATCAGCCCACGGGCAACCAATTCATCATATAATTTCATTTTGAAACTCCTCCAAAAAGTATAAAAATAAACGCCCTCTGTCCGAATTCGGACAGAGGGCGTGAAAATACGCGGTACCACCTCTGGTTCGATGCAATCTCACGATATGCACCCTTAGGGTGTCTAACAACACCTGCCGCTGTATCGGGCGAACCCGTTCTCCCCTACTAAGACTTCAGGAAGACCGCTCAGGGAGGTATTTCGGCGAGTTCTCTTATCTCCTTGCACCAACCGGAGACTCTCTGAAAGAGAATGAACGCTTACTTCATCCCATCACTGCGTTGAATATGAACATATGGGTATCCTAGCAGACAAAAAAGCCTTTGTCAAGTAGTTTTCAGATTTTTCTTCCCGAGTCTTCAGATCTTTCAATACAGGAAACCGCCATCAAAACGCCTGCATAAATATGCAATAACAACATGAACCACACGGTGGTTCTTTTAACAGCGCAGCATTTCCTCTGCGCTCTTCAGTGTGGTTTCCGTAATATTGGTGCCGCCGATGATGCGGGCAAGCTCCGCCTTGCGCCCATCCGTATCCAACGGTGTGACGGATGTATAGGTGCGTCCTTCCCGTTCTGCCTTTGTGATGAGCAAATGGGTATCTGCCAGTGCAGCGATCTGAGGCAAATGGGTAACACACAAGACCTGTTTGCTTGAGGCAACACTGAGAAGTTTCTCCGCGACCTTCTGGGCTGCGCGACCGGATACTCCAGTATCCAC
>JARHYV010000070.1 GCA_029258495.1 Faecousia sp.
CGGACGGGCAGAGAAGAGCATCCTGCAGGATAGAATTCTGGATGCACTGGGAATTGCTGCGCCGGAGGAGCTGATTTCCTTCGTTTACAGTGCGGATACAAAGAAATCCCATATTGCTGCGTTGGCGGCATCGGTCTTGCAGGCGGCAGAAGATGGGGATCCTATGGCGATGCATATCCTGCATCAGGAGGCAGATGAAATTGTCAAAATGGTGTCAGCTGTGCAGAGAAAACTCTCCCTTGCAGACTGCCCGATTGCACTTCTGGGAGGATTGTTTGCATCCTGCAATCCGTATTATGCCATTGTTCAGGAAAAACTGAGCCGAATGGGAGAGGTAAAGGCACCGGCACATGATGCGCTCTGGGGAGCAGCACAGATGGCATGGGAAATGCAGAAATGACCCGATGCACTTTGTACATGTATGTTTCAGAGAACAAAGAAAATCCCAGCTGCGATCATTTTGTATGACCGCGGCTGGGATAAAGTGTTTTGTAGGAATTGTTTCACATGTAGAAGAGAATTTTACCTAGTTTTGGGATCTTGCTCAGGCATTTGACAATGATATAGCTGCATACAAAGGATATCACAAAATAAATTACAGCGACTTCAGCATGGGGCAGATCCGGTTTTATGTAGTCGAGGCAGATGTAGACGAAGAAGATGTGAACAAGATAGATGCCAAAGGATAACTTGGATAGATCGGTTAAGCATTTTGAAACAAAACCATTCTTGATCTTGACTCTCGACAGTAGGACGAACAGCGAAAGACCAGTGGGGAGCAGAGTAAAGCAGTTGTACCAGATCAGATATGCAAACCCATTATCATAGCACACCCATTGAAGGGCGGTGCCAAGGAAGAAGGATACAATACCGATGAGCCACCAGTATATGGATCTGATCCTGTCAAATACTTTTTTGTGAACCAGATATCCCATGATACAAAACAGCAGGTATAATCCGCCTAAAAAAGAGGTATCGATCATCAGATAGAGCGGTTGGAGATCATTGATTTGGCGAATGAGGTTCAGTGTCGGAAGAAAACTGTATGCGACAACAGTCAAAAAGGCCGGCAGGATCAGCAGGCGCAGATCCATGTTATGTAACAGGAACGAAACAAATGGCAGGATAATATACAATCCAAGGATCATATAAATATACCAGACATGCATCATCTGGGACTGGTCAAGCATAAGAATGTTATTCCAGAAACGGGGACCATCCCAGGGGGCATCGTAATAGCTTCCCAGAAAGATGAAATAAATGACGATCCAGATCTCACTGCAAAGAAATAAACGGAGATAGTTCTTGCGCAGGAATTGTCCGTAGGAGCGTGTGTGATCCTTGGAGGAAGAGAATGATAACGCATACCTCTTGCTTAGCACCAGATATCCTGTGAGCATCAAAAAGATCGGAACACCCAGCCTTCCGAATTGGAAACTATTAAAAAGAAACATCCGTGAAAAAGTGCCATACTTGGAGAAAGCGACTACCGAGGTATCAAACGCAGTTTCAACAGCGTGGTTCCACAAGACCATGATGATTGCAAGTGAGCGGGCCAGATCGACCCAACCGATACGATTTGAAGAGTTGACTTTTGCAGGTGTTGTATCCATACCAATGATATCCTCATTTCTCTGCATTCTGATAAACATGAAATGTTCATATTATTTTAATAATATCATACCAAGGCTGAAATTGTCAATGCAGCAAGAATACCGCCGTGAGGGATAATATGGACAAATTCAGCGAGAAAATGGGGGACTTTCAACTGGATCATCATAAGCAGTGGTCTTGAACTTTTTGACTTTTTCGTGATAAAAATCTGTGGATGTTTATCTTGAGTTTATGTATATCCCATGGTTTTGTGCTATGATATAGTCAATATCATATGGCAGAGGTGATTCTGCCTGAAACAGGAGGATGCGAAATGGAAAGCCTGATTCAGAAAGACCAGAAATATAAAAAGGTTTTACGAATTGTCCGGATCATCTATGTCCTTACAGCCGTTTTTTTGACGGTAAATGGTCTGCTCCACAGAAATGCCTATGACAGCCTGCTCCCAATCAGCACATTGCTGATGATCCCGGGACTATATCTGGCACGGCGATTGTTCCACTGGAAGGGCGGCTGGCAGTTGGAAACCTATATCTACATATTCTCCTATCTGGGATGGACATTGGGCGGTGCAGCCTCCGTTTACGGTCTGATCCCCGGATATGACAAGCTGGTGCATTGTCTGTCCGGTGTGTTTGTGGGCATCATGGCATTGGCTTTCTACGAAATGCTGGAGCGTCATCACAGCAAAGAGGGGGAAAATCCGGCAACCGGCTGTTTTTTCGTATTCTTTGCATCCATGGCAGTCGCCGGTCTGTTTGAGCTGTGCGAATATGCTCTTGCGCCCATTATGGGCAGAGATCTGCAGCATGTTCTGGATACCGGTGTTTCCGATACCATGGGGGATATGTTCGTCTGTCTGGTGGGAACGCTTGTGGTGGTGTGGCTTATGATCCGCAATATACACGGCAAACATGATCCGCTCACCGATGCAGCAAAGGTGTTCATCGCACAAAATACCAAGGAAACTGCCCATAAATAAAAGCAACCTGCTTTTCTGCACTTGACAGAAAAGCAGGTTTTTGCAAAAGCCACTATTAAGTATTATATCATATTCGGACAGTGGCATCCATTCGCAATATCTCTAAGCTTTTGATCTGTTTTTCGAGGAGTCTGCCACTTGCAAACTGCAGAAGTTTATTGTATCCTTTAGGTACAAGAAAGGAGCAAAACCAACATCAACAACCCAACAATCTGTTCTCGTATAGAAGGAGGCTCAGTTACATGAGAAGTCCGGAATTTCATCAGAACTAACCCTCGATTGAAAGTCAGAATTCAATCGAGGGT
>JARHYV010000051.1 GCA_029258495.1 Faecousia sp.
TGCACGCATTGGTTTGATGCCCTCTTGCAATAACTCCTTTGCAATTACATGGACACCTTTCCCTTCGTCCAAAAACTTATGAAAGATCGTTCGGACAATTTTGGCACCTTCTTCATTGATCTGCATAACGCCATTTTGGATGTCATATCCCAACATGCTCCGGCCAAATACGATCCCCTGCTCCATTTGTCGTCGCTGCCCCCATTTGACCCGCTCCGATGTTTTCCGACTTTCTTCCTGAGCGATCGATGACATGATCGCAAGTCGGAGTTCTGAATCGCCATCAAGCGTATTGATGTTATCGTTCATAAAAATAACACCGATGCCCAGTTTTTTTAATTCTCGTGTGAAATAAATGCTATCTAATGTATTTCTTGCAAAACGAGATATCTCTTTTGTCAGGATCAGGTCGAAGGCTCCTTTCTTTGCGCTGGCGATCATCTGATTAAAAGCTGTCCGTTTCTTGGTGCTTGTGCCCGAGATCCCCTCATCGGCAAAAATCCGATATAATATCCAATCGGGATTTTGTTCGGTATAATGTCGAAAATAACGCTGCTGACTTTCAAACGAGTTTGCCTGATCCTCATGATCCGTCGACACACGGCAGTAGGCTGCGATCCGAATTTTCTTCGGCGGGTCGTTCTTTTGATGGTTCATTTGCTCATAATGACTGATCATCATAGGTCATAGTCAGAATAGGTATCTTGCTCCTGCACGCAATGCTGATATAGATCCTCTCCTATCGCACCATCCTTCAAAAGGTTCCGCAGGACGGCTTTTCTGAGCACACATAGGAATTCATCCGGAAGTTCTCCTGTCCTGCAAATATCAGGAGAATCGATCAGAACATAGTCCTTTTCCTTCAATAGAAACACCTCCTCTCTTTCGTATACTATATGAACCGATGTGTCGCAGCATAACATAGAACACAAAAGTTGTGCCATGCAGCAAAATTTGACAGATGATGGCAAAATCTATTGCATCGGCATTGCAGTATTAAGCTTTGTTATCATACTGTTTTCGGTTTTGTTATGTGATATTAAAAAATCCCTCCCATGCAAGCTGCATTGGGAGGGATTTTTTATGCCTCAATATTCAAGTTATTTCGATATTCCTGAGGGACAACTCCGGTAGACTCTTTGAATAAGCGTGCAAAATATCGTGGATTTTCGTATCCAACCATTTCGGCAACATGATAGACTTTTAGCTTAGGGTCGTTGAGGAACTCTTTTGCTTTTTCTATGCGGAGCGCTGTCAGATACTCCACAAAATTGGTTCCGGTTTTTTTCTTGAAAAGACGGCTCAGATACACTGGACTGACATAAAAGATCTCTGCAAGGACACTCAGGGTCAAATTCTCGGCATAATGGTCGCCGATATACCCCTTAACCCGATCAATCAGCTCTCCTGCCATTCGGCTATCATCTACCTGCTTGAGTTGTTCAATCAGCTTTTGCAGGTGTTGGCTCATACAGCCGTTGATTTCGGTAACACTACCTGCTGCCAGTACTTCGATGAGCGTTTCACTCAGATGAAGATGACGCGGATCGTCCGCCAGAGAGAAACTCTGCATGGATGCGTCGATCTCTACCAATAGTTCCGTGCAAAATCTTTTAGCCTGGAGTAACGACCCATCTGGCTCAGTTTCAAAGTTATATAGCATGTTGCGAAACTGCTCCAGAAGAAGTGGCCGTTTATCTCCGGCTGAAAGCATTTCTACCAGTTCACGAATATAGTTTTCCTCTTTTGGAGCGCGTGCGCCGGTACTGAGAAAAATCTCTTTCACATGCGCATAGGCAGTTATGCCGGCGGCACTCCGAGCATTTTGATAATGCATTGCCTTTGCGGCTTGTCTTGCCGCAGTCCGAAGCTGTTCATATCCGGATTGCAATTCTGAAATTCCGGCACACAGTGGAACTGTCGTCAAATAATGATCGATGAACGCTGTAAGCTGTCTGGTAAGCTCCGATAAACTGGATGGATTTTCCAATACGGCCAGACATTCATGTGGACTCGGCAGTACAATACGGCAAGAGCTGAATCGATCTCGAAAATCATCCAACAGTGACTGTATTAGCGGTGACTGATCCTTGGAGATCATTCGAACCACCAGAATGGACGCTGTCGTATCAAGGCATGCATCAGCCCGTGCTTTGTCATATGGGTACCCATTTGCGAAATTCATGATCAGTGTATGGGCAAGCATCTCTTGAAGAGATTGCTCCTCGCTATGCTGCTCCTGATCGAGAAGATTATGAACCCGATCAAGCAGCTGCCGCATAGCAGAGAAATTAACAGGTTTTGTCAAATAATCCAATGCCCCCAGACGAAGTGCCTGCTGCGCATAAGAAAATTCTGTATAACCGGATAAAATAATGGTTTTGATCTTAGGATATTGTTCTTTCAGGATCCGGATCAGGTCAATCCCATTCTGCACGGGCATCTGAATATCCGTAATGACCAAATCAACGGGTTGACTCTCTAAAAAAGTCAAAGCCCGTGCAACACTGGTAGCTGTTCCTGCGATCTCATAGCCGACCTCATTCCACGGAACAAATCGCGACAGACCCTGTGTTACCATTTCTTCGTCATCTACTAATAGTACGCGATACAATTCATTCTCCCCTTTATTACATGTGTTTCTCTGCCGGTATCGTTAGGAACACTCGAGTTCCCTGCCCTTCCTCACTCTCAATATGGATACCGTAATTCTGCCCATAGCAAAGATGGCAGCGCTGATTGACATTCCTCAGACCGATACCGTTTTTGGTCTGCTCTGTGTGGGTCATGCTCTGCCTCAACGCATCCAGCTGACTCTCGGTCATACCACTTCCGTTATCCGATACCTGAATGATCAGATTCCCCTGAGAAGAGATGTTTCCGGTTATGAGAATCTGTTTTTCATGATCCAACTCGATCTGAAACCCGTGACGGACGGCATTTTCAAGAATTGGCTGCAAGGCAAGACATGGGATCAAATACGCATTGGGATCAAACGACAAATCCGTCTGTAAAACAATTTTGTTCGTATATCGGAAGTTAACAACATCTAAATAGGTCGCTGCGTGGTCAAGGCTGTCCTGCACCGTTTCCTTCTGCTGATCCCCTTTGATTGTCATACGCAGGAGCGTGCAGAATTTTTCGATCATATCAGATGCTGCGCTCTCACCACCGGCCTCATATAGACACTGCCACCGGATCATATCCAGCGTATTGTATAAAAAGTGTGGATTGATCTGCATTTGCAGCGCATCCAGCTGCGCATTTTTTTGGCTAAGATCCAGTTCCCGTTCACGGATCTCCGCAACATAAACCCGCTCGATCAAGCTTTGCATATCCGATACCATGTGGTCGAATTCATTACAAATGACGCCGATCTCATCATGACTTTCCGCCTTATATGCAGCTGAAAAATCACCGGAGCCAACGCGTTTCATCGCCGAGATCAGCTTGTTTACCGGGTAAGAGATGCTGATCGCTGTAAGATAAAATCCGCCTATACCAATTACAATCACAAGACACATGACCGTAAAATTGAGCTTGCCGAGCTGCATGACCTTTTGAAGGATATGCTGTCGATATGTAAGATTGACAATATGCAGAGGGAAATTCGGCTGCCCGCAAAAGCTAACCATGAGATCCTGATCGTGCGCCTCCATCAGAAGATTCCCCTGGTGCTGCGAAAAAATTCTCCGCAGAAGACTGGAACGCTGTTCCATAAACGGAGGAGCCGAGAAATCTGCGGAAATGCCCTCTACCAACCCGTTTTCTCCAACAAGAAAGGTATTTCCTCCATTTTGACTGGAATATTCCTGCAATGAATTGGTGAAATATCTTGGTGCAATGCAGCAAACCAGCACACCCAGAGGTGTTTTGATATCCGGACGATAGATTTGATATGCAAGTGTGATGCAGCCTTCGATGCTGAATTGGTAGTCTGCGCCTTCATAAAACAGTGTCGAGGAGTCTTTTACGGAATCTCTCCATACCGGATAGCCCTGCGCTTTGACTGCCTGAGTGTAAATTTCCGTATCATAGAAAGTGTCCAGATCCCGGACAAATACCCCTCGTGGGTCGTTCTCGTCAGCAGACATGGTATACTGGTTGTGGTCTGTAACCAAGACAAGGGCACGGACTCCTTCGTTTCGATTTTTAGTGGAGAGGAGC
>JARHYV010000072.1 GCA_029258495.1 Faecousia sp.
GTGGATAAAAACACGGGAAGGATCCTGCAGGTCGGTGCAGATGCGCGAAATATGCTGGGCAGAACCCCCGGCAATGTGGTAGCGATGCGCCCGCTGAAGGACGGAGTCATTTCCGACCATGAAATGACCGTGAAAATGCTGCAGATCCTGTTTCGTAAGGCGATAAAGTCTTCCATTTTTAACCCGAAACCCAGAGTGGTCATCTGTGTCCCCAGCGGTGTTACCGAGGTCGAGGAACGCACGGTGATCAATGCGGCGATCGAGGCCGGTGCTCGGCGTGTGTATCTGATCGAGGAACCGCTGGCGGCAGCTTTGGGAGCAAATCTGCCCATCGAGGGAGCAAATGGACACATGGTGGTGGATATTGGTGGAGGCACTACGGATGTAGCGGTCCTGAGCCTGAACGGGGTCGCCAATTCCTCGTCTGTGGAGGTAGCAGGCGATGCTTTTGATGAGGCGATCGCCCGCTATGTTCGTCGGAAACACGGTGTTGTGATCGGACAGGTCACGGCAGAGGATGTCAAGATCCAGATCGGCGGTGTGTATCCGCGGATGGAAGATATCAGCATGAATGTAAAGGGCCGCGATGCCAAGACAGGTCTGCCCCGCAGTTTGACCCTGCTTGCGTCTGAGATCTATGAAGTTCTCCGCAGACCGGCTCGGCAGATCGCGGATGAGGTTTTGTCGGTATTGGAAGAAACCAGTCCTGAGCTTGTCGGTGATATTTCGCAGAACGGCATTACGCTGACCGGCGGCGGCAGCCAGATCTGGGGTATGGATAAGATGCTTGCTGAGCGCACCGGTATCGCATGTACTGTGGCTGATGATCCGGATTCCTGTGTTATTTATGGATGCGGCAAGAGTCTGGGCTGGATCAACCGCATGCAGGAAGGCCCCATCAATCTGGCAAGAAGACGCATTATGCGGGAGTAATGCGATGAAGATAATGCATTTGACCTCCGGCGGCGATGTCGGCGGAGCAAAGACCCAGGTGCTGACCATGCTGTGTGAGCTCAGTAAGCACCATTCTGCCACTCTTGTCTGTTTTACAGAAGGCATCTTTGCGCAGGAGGCACGGGAATTGGGGATCCACACCTTGGTCATGTGTGATCACAGTCCGTTTGCGTTGAAACACAAGGTGCATGATGAACTGACGAAAGGTGGCTATGATATCGTTCATTGCCACGGAGCAAAGGCAAATCTTGTGGGTGCACTGGTTCGTAAAGGACTGAGGATCCCGGTGGTTTCGACTGTTCACTCTGATCCGAATCTGGACTATTTGGGAAGACCGGCGGCCAATATGACCTATGGTGTTGCAAATCGGATCGCGTTGAAACGAAGAGATGCATGGGTAGCAGTTTCGGATTCTGTGAAGGAGCTGCTGATTATGCAGGGGTATGATGCCGACCGGATCCAGATCATCTATAACGGCATCGCCTTTCCACAGGAGCTGCGGCATCTTCCGCGGGCAGCGTATTTGCAGAGCCTTGGGATTGACTGGGATGACTCCTGCGTAATCTATGGCATCGCAGCGCGGCTGAGCCCTGTTAAGGATTTGAAGACCTTGATCAGGGCATTTGCAGCGACAGCGGCGAGCTGCTCCGATGTACGGTTGTTGATTGCCGGCGACGGTCTTCAGCGTGAGGAATTGGAGAAAATGGCTCAGGAGATGTGCCCTGTCAATACCGTTCGGTTCATCGGATGGCAGACTGATATGAATAGTTTCTATCATTGCCTGAATGTGAACATGCTCAGCTCCATTTCAGAGGCCTTTCCCTATGCGATTACCGAGGGCGCGCGTATGCACTGCGCAACCATCGCAACTGCGGTCGGCGGTGTGCCGAAGGTTGTTCTTGACGAGGAAACAGGATTCCTTGTCCAGCCGAGGGACTGGGAGAAGATGGCTCAGCGTATGATTGAGCTGGCTCGGGATGATCAGCTGCGCTGCCGTATGGGCGAGCGGATCTATCAGAAAGTTCGGAG
>JARHYV010000159.1 GCA_029258495.1 Faecousia sp.
GCTTTTTCATGGACGGCGGCAAGGAAAGCCGTGCACGTTCCGTTGAGGCACTCCAAACGAATATCGCCGGAGCAAACGCAACCATCCGTCAGCAGGAGCCAGATCTGATCCTGCTGCAGGAAGTGGATACAGACGGCACCAGAAGTCTTCATATCAACGAACGAGAGCTGTTTCAGGATGCATTGACCGGTTATCACTCTGTCTTCGCACAGAACTACGACAGCCCCTATCTGCTCTGGCCTCTCACCAGTCCGCACGGCGCAAACCAATCGGGTATCATGACCTTTTCACGCTTTCCCATCACCTCCGCACTTCGGCGGAGCCTGCCCATCGAGAATGGGCCTATGAAAATGGTGGATCTGGATCGCTGCTACAGCGTTTCCCGTATCCCGGTTGCAAACGGTAAGGAGCTTGTTCTTTATAATGTCCATCTGTCTGCCTATACCTCTGATGGCATCATTGCAGAAGAACAGCTCAAAATTCTGTTCGACGATATGTGTGCCGAGCAGGAAAATGGAAATTACACCATTGCCGGCGGCGATTTCAACAAGGATCTGCTTGGAAACTCCGGAGAAGTATTTGGTGTTCCGGGCGATGATGCCACATGGGCACAGCCGATCCCACCCGAATTGATCCCCGAAAATCTAAATATGATCGCTCCCTATGATGCCGAAAAGGGCATTGCATCCTGCCGAAATGCCGACCGCCCCTATGGCCCGGACAATTTCCGCGTCACAGTTGACGGATTTGTCATCTCCAAAAATGTAGAGCATGTATCCAGCCATGTTGTTGACACCGCATACCAGTGGAGCGACCATAATCCGGTCTGTCTGGACTTCATCCTAAAATAAAATGAATGTATTTCATGAAAGCGGGCATCGATGATCCTCATCGATGCCCGCTTTCTTTTTATCACCAGGTGCAAGAACGCTTCAGTCCCACATTCCCTTAAAGCTGGAAAGTTTCCCAAGCGCCTCCATCAGCTCACCATTCATCTTCATCAGGCTCTCTGAGGGGCTGTGCTGTCTGATCGTCCGTCCCGAACGATATCGGTCTATCACAATTTCATACCTGTTGAGCGCTGCCTGTACCGCATTATCCCAAGAGAAATAGATCTCGTCCGATGCAGTCTTTCCCACAGAGCGGACAATCGAAGGTTCTTGGTACAATCGCCGCAGCAGCTGATGTAAGCTTTGTGCATCCTCCGAGATCAAAAAGCCATTCCTTCCATCTATGATCCCCTCAGACGCTGCACTGCCATCGATCAATACTGAGGGCAAAGCATTTGCAGCTGCCTCGCGTACCACCAGCCCATTGGTGTCAAATGTAGATGGGAAAAGAAACAGATCAGCACGACAGTACCACGCGCGAAGTGCATCCCGCTCATTCACAGAGCCAACAAAAATGCATTGATCTCCGATTCCGGCAGCACGGGCATATCGGATGATCTCCTGTCTATCATGCCCGTCCCCTACAAAGACCATTCGAAAATCCTGTTTTTGTGTATGCAGCATCGCCAGCGCATCCAAGATAATTTTGATCCCCTTGTACCACATCAATCTTCCCACAAAAAGATATACCGGAATATTTGACGGAAGATCCCATTTCGCCGTAACCTGCTGCATCGTTTCTTCGTTGACACGCTGCCGCGGGAGATCGACACCGTTCGGCATGACGATCCAGTCCCCCTCGTACCCAAGACTGCGCAGATTTTCGCCGGCTCCCCTGCTGACTGCCCAAACCTCGTCGCATGCATTGATATTGGCGACCAATGCCCTTTCACAAGCAGCTTGCAGAACCTTGTTCTTTGTCACATTCTCAATATCTACATCAAATTTTGTGTGATATGTTAAAACGATCGGCGCATTGATCGTTTGTCGCAATTCTCGAGCAACAAAAGTGGATATGATCGGGCAATGTGCATGCAGCAAAGAGATCTTTCGATCGGTGGTTTCCTTTGCGATTTTGGGAGAAAACGGCAGACCTACCATGTATTCCTTTCTCTTTGCAAAATTCACACTCCGATACCGAACAACCGGGAATATAAATTGTTCATCAGCAGCCTGTGGATGATCCGGAGTAATCACGACCGCATCTTTTCCTGATTTGCAAATATAATTAGCATAGTTCACCACCGTATTTGCAACGCCATCTATTTGCGGTGGGAAAGAATCATTCAGAAGGCATATCGTATTATCATTCACATCAATTCTCCATAACGTTTGTTAGATCCATTTTTTGATCACTTTCTGTGCTTACGCTGATTTTCGCGAACATCGTACATTTCTTTCAGGTGGTCGAACAAGGAGTGCTCTGTTTTGAACGGACGGAAAAAATGGTATTTCTGTGCTCTCTGCACTCGGGTATTACGAATATGACACTTGATATTTTCATATGTAACGACCACCTTATTTTCTTCAGCAAACTGTTTCAGCTTTACAACGATATGAGCGGAATGCGCAACATCGATCAGGAAAATGCCGAAAAACATTCCGATAAAAAATGAAAATGCCAAATTTTGTGACAGCCATTGAAGGGCATCCAGAATGTACGGATGGATCAGAAAATCATACACAACACCAAGCACTGCCCAAGCAAGGGAAAAGATTGGGCAGATGATGCCCTGAATATTGCCCCATAGACGCGAGTAATCCCACAAGCGCACCTTCATGATTTTCAGGCAGGCAATACCGGCGATATATTCGATCAGTGTCATACATACAGCCATCATCACGATGACTGCGGTCTTGTTCCAAAACGGATTTCTGATAATCGAATACTGCTCCAGGGAGGCCAGCAAATATAGTATACAAAGTCCAAAACCATACAAGGGTACATAGGGCCCCGTACAGAAACCGGGATTGATCCATTTTTTGCTGGGTTTGCTTAGGTTGCGGTACAGCAATTCAAGGATCCAGCCAAAAACCGATCCTATAAAAAACAAATATGCAAGTGTAAGAAATATACTCATTAAAATCACCTCATGAACCAAAATCGAATGCAGCAGCTGCCGCCATATTGTCACTTTTCTTTTAGCATACTGCAAAATGTTCATGTATACAATAGTCAAATCTCTTTTTCTGCCCAAATCGGAACAATATATACCCTCTTTTTTCTTATGGATCCATAAAATTCGTCTTCACCAAAATATCTTTTGGGCAAATTCACACAGATGCCCAAATTATAGGCAAGCGCCTGTTTCTTATCCGTACAATCCTGTGAATAAAGCGCTACAATACAGGTACAGACATTTTTCTGTAAACAACCCCTAAAAGTAAGTTTTTTACCCATTAACTAAGAACGAGGAGTGTTGAAAATGGATGCATCGACCACATTGAAAAAATTGGGACTGGAGCAGGTGTTCAACTACATCTACAAGGATCCCGAACGAAACCTTTTGAAACTAATGGATTGGGCTGACAAGTTTTCTAAGGGTGATTTTCTATCTCAGCGTACTGTAATCCGTAAGATTTTTGAAGATCCAAACCATCCATACCATCCCTATGTGATGAATCTTCTGAAAAATGTGGATCATGGTGTTGTAAAGACACTTACAACAAATTTCTTCATCAATGCAAACCTGGTCGGTTGGCCGAAACAGGATGAACTCCGTCAAAAGCACGGATGTAATATTCCCTGGGCAATCCTTCTGGATCCCACATCTGCGTGCAATCTGCACTGTACAGGATGCTGGGCTGCAGAATATGGAAATAAGCTGAACCTATCCTTTGATGAGATCGATGATATCATCCGACAGGGTAAGGAAATGGGTGTGTATATGTACATATACACAGGCGGTGAGCCTCTGGTACGCAAGCACGATCTGATCCGCTTGTGCGAAAAACATTCCGACTGCATTTTTCTATGTTTCACCAATGCCACATTGATTGACGAGGCATTCGCTGATGAGATGCTCCGTGTCAAAAACTTCGTGCCTGCCATCTCCTTGGAGGGTTCCGAGGATGCAACGGATGCCCGCCGTGGAAAAGGCACCTACCAAAGAGTAATCAAAGCAATGGAACTCCTTCGCCGGAAACACCTGCTGTACGGAATATCCTGCTGCTATACCAGTATGAACTATGATTCCATTTCCTCTGAAACATTCTATGACAGCCTGATCGAATTGGGCGCGTATTTTATATGGTATTTCCATTATATGCCCGTAGGCAACGATGCCTCTGTCGATCTGCTGCCTACTCCTCAGCAGCGGACAGAAGTTTATCATCGTATCCGCAAACTCCGCTCGGAAAAACCTCTGTTTGCAATGGACTTTCAGAATGATGCAGAATATGTCGGCGGATGCATTGCCGGCGGCAGAAGATACCTGCATATCAACGCAAACGGCGATGTGGATCCATGCGTCTTTATTCATTATTCTGACTCAAATATTCGGGAAAAAACCTTGCTCGAATGTTTGACAAGCCCGATGTTTATGGCTTACCACGACGGACAGCCGTTCAATGATAACATGCTGCAGCCCTGCCCCATGCTGGAAAACCCCGATAAGCTCCGGCAGATGGTTGCTAAGACCGGTGCACATTCCACCGATCTGCAATCCCCCGAAACCGCTGAGCACCTCTGCGGAAAATGTGATCAGTACGCAAAATGCTGGCAGCCAGCTGCAGATGCGCTGTGGAATCGAAAGTAAATGAAACCTCATGCATAGGCCTGCTGATTTTTTCAGCAGACCTTATGCTTTTATTTCAGCAAAAACACTAAAAAACAAATTTCGTTTCTTCAAAAATTTTGAATGAAATTACGGTATAAATGTTATATAATTAGAGAAAGGAGGATGCATAAGATGAATAAAGTACTCATATTAACATGCAGCACCGGCGAAGGACACAACAGTGCCGCTCGCGCTATTGAATCTGCGCTCTTATTAGCAAATATCCCCTGTGAAATTGCAGATCCTGTTGCATTTCAGAGTGAACGGATGCAGCACGCTGTGTCTTCTATATATAACAACATGATCAAAAAAACACCTTCCGTGTTTGGAGCGATTTATAAGATCGGTGACTTTTATGCTCACACCAAGCTCCCCTCGCCTGTATACTGGGCTAATGCGCAGTATGCCGAGGCTCTCAGGGCATACATTTCCGATCACGCTTTCGATGTGGTTGTATGCACACATCTATATGGCATGGAAGTTATGACGGCCATCCGGCAGGATCCGCAGTTCACCATTCCCTGCTATGGTGTGCTGACCGATTATGTATGCATCCCTTTTCTGGAAGACACCCGTTTGGATGGCTACTTTGTTCCCACAGAAGAAACCAAACAGGAACTAATTGAGAAAGGGATCAATTCAGACCATATTTTTATATCCGGTATCCCTGTGGATCATGTCTTTTCAGATCCTCTTGATCAGACTCATGCCAGACAGCGACTTTCTATTCCGGCAGAAGAAAAAATGTATCTGATCATGACGGGCGGAGTTGGATGTGAAAACATGATGGGGCTGTGTGACCATATGCTCCAGTCCCTAAAGGCTGAGGGTAAAATCTATATTCTCACCGGGAAAAATGACAGTCTGAAACAAAAAATCGATGAACGATACAACAGGAACAAGCAAATCACCACCGTTCCGTTTACCAGAGATGTTGCGACCTATATGGCGGCCTCAGATGTCCTCATCTCCAAACCCGGTGGTCTGTCCAGCACGGAAGCCGCCGTTGCAAATGTTCCCATTGTCCATGTACATGCAATCCCGGGGTGCGAAACCTACAATGCCCATTTCTTCAGCGAGCACGGACTGTCCATGTATGCCAAATCGGAGTCCGAGGCAGCGAGCTATGCCAATCAGCTTGTATACGATGCCGAAAAAGCCAGAACAATGCAGAAAATGCAGCGGGAAATGATCCCTAAAAATGCCGCAAATCGCATCGTAAAGGAGATATGCCAACAATGAATCGGAACGAATTGTTTGTGTGGCTGCTCTATGCAGCGATTGGCTTTCTGTCCGGCAGCGTATTGTTTTGTAAGATCATCCCATTATACATTCTAAATACAGATATCTGTAATATCAGCAAAGATCACAACCCTGGAGCTGCCAATGTATTCATCAACTGCGGTGTTTTCTGGGGTCTGATCTGCTTGAGCCTGGATCTGCTCAAAGGATATATTCCTGTCTATCTTGCGATCAAGCATTTGGATCCAACCAACCCTATGTTTGCTGTCGTCATGTGTGCCCCTGTACTTGGACATGCTATTGGTGCTTTCGATCATTTTCATGGTGGAAAATGCATTGCTACCGCTTTCGGGACGATGCTTGCCCTGTACCCTGTAAATCAAATCGGGATTTTGTTGGTTTTTCTGTATATTCTCTTTTCCACGATCCTGAAGATCCCTCAGCATCGTGTGCGCAGCATGGTATCATTCGGATCCTTTGGCATCGTTTCTGCAATGATCCTAATCTCCAGAAGTGAATATACCATCGCCTTCGGCTGTATCCTGATTTCGTTCATCGCTTTTATTAAGCATACGCTTTACTTTACCACGAACTAAAACCATCCCGTTCAAATTTGCGGGATGGTTTTCCTATGTTTAAGTATTTGCAAAATAACGGGAAACATGCTATACTACTACGCGGAAACTGTATACAGTTTCCTATAATGGACATTGATGTGATGTCCGTTTTTTTGGGGAGGATAATTGAATGAATTTCGATGTAATCATCATCGGCGCCGGACCCGGCGGTATTTTTTCTGCGTATGAGCTTTCACGACTGAATCCTGATTTGAAGGTTGCAGTGATTGAAGCCGGTCACGAGCTTGCAAAACGCCATTGTCCCATTGATGGCGATAAAATCAAAGCCTGCATTGGTTGCAAGAGCTGCTCTATCATGAGTGGTTTCGGCGGTGCAGGTGCTTTTTCTGACGGTAAATACAACATTACAAATGACTTCGGCGGTACTCTTTACGAGTATATCGGCAAGAAAAAAGCCCTTGAGCTGATGCACTATGTTGACGAGATCAATATGAACTACGGCGGTCAGGGAACAAAACTCTATTCCACTGCCGGCACCAAATTCAAAAAACTATGCATGCAGAACGATCTGCACCTTCTGGATGCCTCAGTCCGCCACCTTGGTACGGATATCAACTATGTGGTTCTGGAAAACATCTATGCAGAACTCAAGCAGAAGGTTCAGTTCTTCTTTGATATGCCGGTGGAATCTGTTGCTGTTGTTGGAGATCATTACGAAGTTCACTGCAAGGATCACTCTTTTACATGCAAGGAATGTATCATCTCCGTTGGTCGCAGCGGCAGCAAGTGGATGGAGCAGGTATGTAAGGATCTGGATATCGAAACCAACTCCAACCGCGTGGATCTGGGTGTTCGTGTCGAACTTCCTGCAGAAATTTTCTCTCATTTGACCGACGAACTGTATGAAAGC
>JARHYV010000241.1 GCA_029258495.1 Faecousia sp.
TGGATTTTTCCTACAATGTGCGCGGGATCATGATGCCTATGGGCGGTCCAGCCTATGTAGCTACAAATTTTCTGCACAAAAAAGAAAAAATTGCCTATACCCTCTTGAAGGTGATGATGGGCTTTTATGCGCAGACGGGTGTATGCATCGGATGCCTTCACCCTTTCAACCCTGCATTCTACCGGAAGATGGGCTATGGATATTGCAGCGAATACCATTTTTACAGCCCAAAGCCCTGCTACATCCGTTCATTTGGGGACAAATCCCATCTGAGCTATGCTACGGCAGGTGACCGTGATGAGATTTTGGAGCTTTATCGCCGTTACGCGCGGCGTACTCACGGTGCTACGATCCATCCATTCATGGATCGCTATCGGATCTTTCAAAATCCCTATGTGGTCGTATGCCGCAAAAACGGTAAAATCACCGGCTATCTGACCTTTGAATTTGTAGAGGTTGATCACTACACCGATATGTACCATGACCTGTTGGTTCATGAGATGGTTTATGAGGATATTCAAACACTTCAGGAATTCATGACATTCTTTGCCTCTCAGACCGATCAGATCGAGCGAGTGCGCATTTTTTCCACGGATCCCTATCTGCACATGATGTTCACTAACCCTGACAGCGGCGAAACTCGGGCCCATGACGGTGCCATTCAGGAAATCGGACGGAAGGTCATGGGATGCATGGTGCGTATTTTTGATGTGGCACAGTATTTTGAAAAGCAAAATCGATGCTGCTGTCCGGTGAGCAGAGATTTTGTTCTGGCATTGGATGTCAAAGACAGTTTCCTCCCTCAGAATAACCGTGTATTTTATCTGAAAATATCCGGTATGGATGTGAAACTGACCGAAAGTTCCAAAGCCGATGTCACCATGAAAGCAGACATATCGGATTTGTCTTCTATCGTAATGGGGGCCTACCCTGTAAAGGAGGCAGCAGCGCTCGGGCGAGTAGAGATATCGGATCTGAGCTACCTTCCGGATCTGCAGAATGCCATTGGATGGAATGAAAAACCCATCAATATTACATATTTTTGACCCGATCGCATCGGTTTACCACCGATTTCGATGCTCGGGCATAGAAACAGAAGAATACCCCGAGTCACATAGTCAAAGGCGGCTATCTTGACTCGGGGTCGTTTTTTGATGCGGAACTTATTTGAGAAAACCGGCACACAAGAAGGTATCCTCTTGTGCGCCGGTTTTTTAGGATTTTATGCGTTTCAATTCAGGAAATCTGCAAGCCAAGCAGTCAGACAGTTGGTTCAGCCGTCGTCCGGATCCGGTCAGATTGATGAGTTTCATCTGCTGCATGCTGCCGGGAGTTTGTGAGAAAATCAGGCGATAGCCATCTCCTGTTGATCCGTCGATCATTTCAAAATCCGGAGCCATGCCATTTTTTCCATTCATTTCACAGCCGATCTGCTGAAGTACACCAAAGAGTTCCTCCTGAAACAGCAGCCATGGTTTGCTCAGTTTGATATCAAACGATTGCTGAAACTGGGAATTCTTCCGTTCCAGGAGTGCCGCAATGGCCACATTGTATTCCGGAAGACCATCCTTCTGCCATAGAAGTTCAATATTCAAAATGTCGTGGGCAATGCGAGTAATGTCCAGACCCAGACCGGAAAACGAATACCGCATACGCTCGGGCATACGGCACGGAAGTCCTTTGCACCGGGCGCAGGTATCGCAAAGTTCACATTCCCCTGCTGCAATACTCCAACTCCCGGGAATTGCTTTTTCCAGCTCCAATAAGGACTCCAGCATTGCACGCTTTACCTTGCCATAGGTAGCAGAGCGGATCTGATTGGCTTTTTCTGCTGTGTTCGCCTGCGCACGGGTCTGCTCAGCGTATATAACCTTAACGGCAATGATATGGATGCGTGAAAATGGCTCCGCAAGCGTTGGCGTAGGCTGCGCCAATGGCGGACATGACCAAATTTTTCCGTAATTGGGGCAAGCTTTGCATGCCTCAATAAAAATCTCGGGTCGATAATAATCCGCCAGCCATGCGTCGACCGGCAATGTAACAACCTTTACTTCAGAAC
>JARHYV010000277.1 GCA_029258495.1 Faecousia sp.
CCTCCGGTACAGACTCTGCCGTTTTGGAAAATGACCAGTTATCATTCAAGTTTGTTATTACTCGCATCATGCTGCCTCCTAAGGTTCGTTACAGTCACATATAGTATTCCAAATTATTCAGAATACAATCATAATCCCAATTTGTAACGCCGTTATTAATTTTTCATTATTTTTACAGAATTTCCCCAATTTATATGCAGCCTGATCGTGCGCCCCAGACTTGACCCTCCGGATCAAATAGACTATACTATCTGCAAGGAGCGTGAATGTCGTTTATGTCAAAAAAACATACAAAAACATATTTATTTGAATACATGCCCATTCCGGGTGCCGTTGCGCAGCTGGCTGTCCCTACGGTCATATCCTCGTTGGTGATGGTTCTGTACAATCTTGCGGACACCTACTTTGTCGGCATGCTGAACGATCCGGTGCAGAATGCCGCCGTCACATTAGTATATCCGGTCATGTTGGCATTTAATGCGGTCAACAATTTATTTGGTGTCGGCACCAGCAGCATGATGAGCCGCTGTCTTGGTGCAAAAGATTATGAAAAGACCCGAACTTCCTCCGCCTTTGGCTTTTACGGAGCATTGTTCAGCGGTCTTTTGTTTTCGGCCCTGTGTATCCTGTTTCGCTCACCGCTTTTAAATATTTTGGGTGCTGACGAGATCACGCTGAAAGCTACCGAAAACTATTTCTTTTATACGGTCATGTTGGGTGCATGCCCTTCCATCTTAAATGTTGTTCAAGCGCAGATGGTGCGAAGTGAAGGTTCCTCGATCCACGCAAGTGCCGGAACCATGCTGGGCTGCATTCTGAATATCATTCTTGACCCCATATTCATCCTCCCTTGGGGCATGAATATGGGTGCTGCCGGTGCAGGCTTGGCCACTCTGATCTCCAACAGCGTTGCCTGCCTTTACTTCTTCATTCTGGCCTATGTAAAACGCGGCAATACCTTCGTGTGTCTGAATATTCGACAGCTGAAGAAAGTGGACTTCAATGTCGTAGGCGGCATCCTCACTGTCGGCATCCCGGCATCCATCCAGAACCTGCTGAATGTCACCGGCGCTGCTATCCTCAACAATTTCACCTCGTCCTATGGGGCATCCGCTGTCGCTGCAATGGGCGTCGCCCACAAGATCAATATGATCCCCATTCAGATCTCCATGGGCTTTGGTCAGGGTATCATGCCGCTGATCAGCTACAACTACGCAAGCAAGGATCACAAACGGATGAAAAAAGGCATCCTCTTCGCAATCGGTATTATCACTCCGCTGATGGCTTGTGTTTCCCTCGGCTACTGGCTCGGTGCCGAGCATCTGATCGCCGCTTTCATGGACAACGCGCAAATCATTCATTACGGCGTATCCTTCCTGCGTGGGATGTGTCTGGCTGTTGTGTTCACCTGCACGGATTTTCTTGCCGTGGGTGTCTTTCAGGCGCTTGGCATGGGTCGTGCCGCACTGCGCTTTGCACTGCTGCGGAAGGTCGTTCTTGAGATCCCCCTGCTGATTTTGCTGA
>JARHYV010000257.1 GCA_029258495.1 Faecousia sp.
ACGATCCCAATGGAGGCATGGTCATCCATGACCTTTTTGGTTCCGATCTCGGCAGCCTCTGTCAAGGGGATGGGATGATCGCACCAAGGTGTTGAAACCATTCGCGGCTTATCATCTTCCATGGCTCCGACAGCGCCTTCCACCATGTAGCCCACGGAGTCGATGAGCCTGACTTTTAAGCGGGTTGCTCCATCGGGGCAGATCTCAACAGCCTCTTCCGGGACAAACTTGGGTTCGGATGTCATGATCGTTTTTCCTGAGCCGCTTTGTGGCAGCTCATCTTTTGCTCTTGCGGCCAGATTTGGGTCTGAGATATTTGGGATCACGAGGGACTCCATCATTCGCTTGATCAGAGTGGATTTACCTGTCCTGACCGGGCCTACCACACCGATGTAGATATTGCCGCCGGTTCTGGCAGCCAGACTTGCATAAAAGTTTTCCATAGCCAGCCTCCTAATTCCGGCAGGAGGCTCGCTCCTGCCATTGGTTAGAATAAAGGTATGTCCCTTCATGCAAAAATAGAACCCCCATGCTGAAAAGCACGGGGGATGAGATCAGTTGGTGGATGCTGCCTGCATGTAATGGTTGTTGATTTGCTCAGTAAACTCCAGCGCGGCGTTGTATCCCATTTTTCGCTGCCGGTTGTTCATGGCAGCAACTTCCAGAATGACTGCAAGATTACGGCCCGGGGTGATGGGAATGGTGTTCAGGGGAACATCGACACCAAGAATATCCATGTGATTATCTTCCAGTCCGAGGCGATCATACGCATGGTGATTGTCCCATGGGACGATATTGACAACGAGATTGATCTCGTTTTCGGTTTTGACAGCGCCGACACCAAAGAGTTTTGCGACATTGATGATGCCGATGCCACGCAGTTCGATATAGTTCTGGATCAGGGGAGGAGCGGTACCCACTAAGGTTGTGGAACTGACTCGCTTGATTTCTACGGCATCATCAGCGATCAGACGGTGTCCGCGCTTGAGCAGCTCGACAGCGGCCTCACTTTTGCCGATCCCGCTTTCGCCGATCAGCAGGACGCCTTCACCATACACTTCCATAAGGACACCGTGCCGCGTAATTCTGGGGGCAAGCTCCGCATTCAGGTATGTAATGATGGAGGACACGATGTAGCTTGTGGACTCGTGGCAGCGCAGCAGCGTGATGTTGTGCTTTTTTGCCATCTCGATGCACTCAGAGCTGTGCTCCATGCCTCTCGACACCAGAAGTGCCGGAAATTTGTAATGGAACAGACGGTCAAAAACGATTCGCCGTTCCGCTGAGGACAGCTTGTACAGGTAGCTCATTTCCACATTTCCTACAACTTGCAGGCGAACTGGCTCGAAGTGATCGAAATAGCCGGAAAGCTGCAGACCGGGACGAGCAATGTCGGCCACGGTCAGCCGGATCTTATCATAATCTGTGGCAGCATAGGTAACTTCCAAATTGAAAACCTTCACCAGCTGCGATAAAAGTACACTATAATTCTCAGCCATTGACGACCCTCCCAGTCAAATCATGTTTCTATTATAAGCTTTTCCGATCATGTTGGCAACAGAAAAATAAAAAAGAAAAATTTTTCAAAAAACACTTGCTTTTTTATATAAAGTCTGATATCATATTTGAGCGCCTGTATGGGCGATTTATGAAGAATTATTTCCGGATGGGAGGTGCAACGAATGGCGAAGTGTGATTATTGTGGTAAGGGTGTTACCTTTGGTATTAAGGTTTCTCACTCTCACAGACGTTCCAACCGTACCTGGAAGCCCAACGTCAAGCGTGTTAAGGCGGTTGTCAACGGTACTCCGTGCCATGTGTACGCTTGTACCAGATGCCTCCGTTCCAACAAGGTTGAACGTGCGGTCTAATCCAATTACGGCACAATAACGGTATCATCTTCGGGTGATACCGTTTTTTGTATTTAGAATATCCCCGATCAGCAAAAAGCGCTTGGAATGTTCCAAGCGCTTTTGTGATTTCATTATAGCCATCCGGCATATTCGATCTCTGGTTTTTTGCTGCGGATCAGCAAATTCCGGACGATCTGGGCAGGATCAGCATGATGATAAAGTACCTGATATGCCCCTTCGATGATAGGCATCTCCACTTCTAACTTATTTGCCAGTTCCCATGCGGATTTGGAGGCATAGTAGCCTTCTACGACGGCACCGATCTGTTTCATTGCATCTTCCGGCGAAATGCCCTGTCCGATCAGGATACCGGCACGGCGATTTCTGGAATGCATGGAGGTACATGTGACGATCAGATCACCGATCCCTGCAAGTCCGGCAAATGTTTCCTTGTTGGCGCCCATTGCAACACCCAGACGGGCGATCTCGGTGAGTCCGCGGGTCATCAGCATTGCTTTTGTGTTATCTCCGTAGCCCAAACCGTCACTGACACCTGCGCACAGAGCAATCACATTTTTCAGAGCACCGCTCAGTTCGGCACCGATGATGTCGGGGGTGGTGTAGATCCGGAATGTATCGGTCATGAACACATTCTGGGTCAGCTCCGCCAGATCCTTCTCGGCACATGCGGCAACACATCCGGTAGGGATGCCCTTTGCCACCTCTTCTGCGTGGCTGGGCCCGGTCAGGGAGATCACCCGATGTCCGGTGATCTCTTCGACGATCTGGCTCATGCGAAGAAGTGTGCCTGTTTCAATGCCCTTTGTCACGCAGACCACAGCTGTGTGCTCAGACAAATAAGGGGCGATCTGTGCGGATACAGAGCGGATGGCAAAGGAAGGGGAGGCAATTACACACATGTCCTGATCGCTTACACAGCTGGGATCGGAGACGATCTTCAGCTGCGTGGGCAGGACAATATCAGGCAGGGAAGGGTTAATCCTGGTTTCTGAGATCTGCACTGCTTTTTCCGGATTGTGAGACCACAATGTGGTATCGTGGTTCCTGCACAGGCTGATGGCCAATGCAGTACCCCAACTTCCGCTTCCAACAACACATACTTTCATTACTTTTCACCTTTCTTCTTCAGGTAAACCTTGGATTCCGTGCCTTTTAACAGACGGCTGATATTGCTGCGATGCATGAAGACTGCAAGCGCAGCAATGGCCGCAGCAAGGCATACAACATAGGGCTCACCCCAGTGCAGGATCCCGAAAGCGATGCCAAAGGTTGCAGATGCGAGGATGGATCCGAGGGAAACATAATGAGTCAGGAAGAAACAGACAAGGAAAACCAGTACGATCATAACGGCGATACGCCAATCTGCAGCGATCGCAACGGAAAGTCCGCATACGATCCCCTTTCCACCGCGAAATCCCAACAGGGCAGGGAAGTCGTGCCCAAGACTGGCGCAGACTCCGCCAAACATGCAGCCTTCCAACTGGAGGCCAAAGGGTTTGAGCAGCAGCGAACCGACAGCGCAGGCAAGCAATGTTTTGATCATGTCGATGATCAAAACGAACAGCGTGCCTTTTCCTCCAAAGTTCCGAAAGAAATTGGTCAGACCGGCATTGCCGCTGCCGTGAGAACGGACATCATCGTTCAGCAGGGCAGAAATACAGACAGCACCATTGATATTACCCAGTAAATAACCGGTGGCAGCCGTAATGAAAATTGGATACCACATCCTTAATCCTCCTTATCACCCTTCTGGCGAATGGTGATTCGTACAGGGGTACCCTTTAGTCCAAATACTTCACGGATCTGGTTTTCCAGATATCTCTGATAAGAAAAATGGAAGAGTCGGGCGTCATTGCAGAATATGATAAAGTGGGGAGGCTTTGTGCCGGCCTGTGTCATGTAGTAGATCTTCAGTCGGCGGCCCTTGTCACTGGGAGGCTGAACGCGTGCAGTGGCATCTGCCAAAATGGAGTTCAGCGCACCGGTGGTGATGCGGCTGGTGTTTTGGGTGTGAACCTCCTGAATGACGGAGAACAGCTTGTCTACACGGGAGCCGGTCAATGCGGAAATAAATACAACGGGGGCATAGGTCATATAGCTCAGACCGTCACGAACCTCGGCCTCCATATCACGCATGGTGTTGGTTTCTTTATCGGTGACGGCATCCCACTTGTTGACGACAATGATCGCAGCCTTTCCTGCCTCGTGCACAAGTCCGGCGATCTTTGTGTCCTGTTCGGTGATGCCCTCGTTTGCATCC